>JALVAQ010000471.1 GCA_027011095.1 Bacteroidales bacterium | reverse complement strand
CTCGTACGGGCAATTACACTTTGGTCCTCAAATTGGTTATACTGCTTCTAACCTTACAATTAATCAGGACAGTATTACCAACAGCCTGCAAAGTAATTTTTTGCTGGGTGCTTTTGTAAGGCTTGGCAAAAAGGTTTACCTGCAACCCGAAGTAAACTATTATACACAGGGTAGCGTGTTTAAAACTCCTTCCATTGGTGGCCTTTCGCCGTTAGAGCAGGAAATTAAACTAAAATCGCTTCAGGTTCCTTTAAATGTTGGTTGGAGAATGATTAATCTGGAAATTGTAAATATCCGTCTATTCGGCGGTGCTGTTGCAAACTTTGTGTTGGATAAACAGATAAATACCACTTCGGGAAATGCCGATGATTATGAAACGGCACTGGTTCCTGAGGATTTTAACGATATAAACTGGCAGTTTGATGTTGGCGTTGGTGTTGATGTTTTAATGTTTGCCGTTGATGTTAAATATGTTGGCGGACTGTCAAATGTACTGAAAGATGTTAATTTCAATGGAAATACAGTATCCTCTAAATCTAATTTATTTGTAGTTACATTGGGCTGGAAAATATTTTAACAAACTCTATTGATAAAAATAAGAGGTTGTTTTAAAAGTAAAATTATTGTAAACACTTTTAAAACAACCTCTTTTGTTTTTAAGTTTAAATTCTTGATATGGTAAGTAGGCTAAGGTTTATTTTTTTTATTGCGGTACTTTTTGTAGGTATCGAAAGTTGTAGCAACAGCCATAAGCGCGCTATTCCGGTTGTTGATAACAGCAAACTTCCCAAGGTAAGGGTTCATATTAAACAATACGGCAGGGCTTTGTTTAAACTGGATACTGCCAACATGCAGGCAGGACTTAAGAAAATTAAACCCGAATTTCCGCTGTTTTTAAATGGCAATTTAGATGACACCGCCAACGTTAACCAGCTAAAAGCGTTTGTAACTGATACACTTAACCGCTATTTGTATAACCATACTTCGCATGTTTTTCCCACTATCAAGCCACTTGAAAAAAAGCTGTCGTTAACCATTTCGCATTTTCATTATTACTTTCCCAATCAAAAGTTGCCTTCATTCTATTCCTACATTTCAGGGGGTTATTTTGAGGCACCGGTTTTGTCGGCTGACTCTGTTATTTTAATTGGCCTCGATAATTATCTTGGCAGCAATTTTATTTATTATGCCCGCATGGGTGTTCCCAGATACAAAACCCATTGGATGATAAAACAGGAGATTCCGGTGGATGTGATGAAAACACTTTACGGAACCCTTCCTTACAATGGAATTAAAGCACGTAACCTGTTGGATATGATGGTGGCGGCTGGAAAAGAGCTTTATTATCTGGATGCCATGATGCCGGAGGTGGCCGATACGCTAAAAATAAGATATACAGCAAAACAACTTAACTGGGTAGAGAAAAATGAAAAGAATATTTGGGGATTTTTAATCGGCCAAAAATTGCTTTTTAGTGCCGATTTTATGCAAACTAACAAGCTGATGCAGGACGGCCCTTTTACCAAAGGTTTTGATGCTGATGCTCCTGCCCGGCTTGGCGAATGGGTAGGGTGGCAGATTGTAAGTGCTTATATGGAAAAAAACAAGGAGGTTTCGTTGAAAGAACTACTGCAAATTAATGATTCTCAAAAAATCCTCAACCAATCGGGGTATAAACCTTAAACTTTATCTCAGCTTAAAACGAAATATCCAGGGCAAGGTCAACCATCTGAGTATCCGGTTTGTTGAATACAGTTCCTTTTTGATAAGTGAGTACTATTTTGTTTTGTTTAAAAAAGCGCCAGCTTGCACCCGTAATGTATCTTTTTGAATAGATGGTTTCTTCAGCCTGTAAAATAAAATTATCGTAACGTCCATAGAGTGCCAACGCTGTCTTCGGGATTCTAAACTCGCCGTAAACCGAGTAACCATGGTGTGGCAAAGCGTTAAAATTGCTGTCAACGTAAACTCCCGTTGAATTTCCCAATCCCGTTTCGTATTGCGCCGTTACTGTTAACAATTTGCTTTCGTAAGATACATATCCGGCATTAAATATAAAATCGGCTGACTCGGGAATGTTTTCTTTGCCATAAATTCCCATATAAGTAAATTGTAATCCCGGCAACAAGGAAGGCATAGGCCTGATTGAAATTCTTGCTTCAAAGGTTTTGTTTGTATTTTTTTCAAAATTATGGTAGCCGCCTCCGTTAAAAACACCTATTGAAAATGTTCCATATTTTCCGGGATAATGAGCATTAATCCGCTTTGTGTATTCGCTCGTAAGCTTTCCACCAAAAAACCCCTCATAACTTAACCCGAAACCTGATGAGTTAAACAGCCCCGACCGTTCAAAAAACATGGTTCCCGAAACCCTGTATGCGTTAATGTGTTCTTCGTAGTCGAACCATGGCCGCTGTGTTATGCCAAAGCGTATATGATTGTTTGTAAAGAAAAGAAAATCAGAGAATTTATATTGCATATAGGCATACTTGATACGAAGCTCCACATTGCCGGCATCGTTACCTTCCATGTCAATGGTTATGTCCTGTGTGTATCGAACAGAAAGGTTTTTCGTTAAATCAGCCATTACAGTCAGGTATGCCCTGCGAACAAGAAATGCATAGTGTTCGGCATCGGGGGCCTTGTCATAATTAGCAGCTAAATAAAAAACACCGGAAACTTTAATTTTCTCCGTAAAAGTGTTATGAACATTTAAACTGTCGTTGATAAGTTGCTTTTGGGCAACCAGTTTTTGAAGAGGCATTATTAAAATCAGGCCGATAACAAGCAATACCCCGGAAAAGGTGTTTTTCATTCTTTCAGGTTTGTCAACTGCATGCCATTTTACTGTTAGCTAACACAAATGACTTAACAGTGAATGTTTTGTTCGGGTAACAAATATCAAACAAAAACCGTAATTAACAAATAAAAAATTATTACTTAACAATTTCTTAACAAAAACAGATTGAGATTATGACTTTAAACAGCTTAGTGTCAAGTCAATTGTCTTGTGGCTGTGATACTGCTTCGTCTTCCGATATTTATCAGAATCATCGCAGTGACGTCATTGCGATGACGAGGTATGAGGAAGAAGCAATCTCAATACGTCACTTCGAGGTTGACTTGACACTAGTCCTCATCATCACCATCCTCAACCACCTTAGGTGAATTATCAGGTGCTTTGGGAACAACTACTTTGGGCTGTTGAGTTAAGGTGTCTTTAAGGTGCAGGTCGATTTGAGGAAACGGAATTTCGATACCGGCTTCGGCAAGGGTGTTGTAAATTGAAACAAAAATGTCGCTTTTTACACTTAGCCCTTCCTCAAAATTGGTCCAGCAAAGGAGCCTGAAATTTAACGAGCTGTCGCCAAATTCAACAAATAACGGCCTTGGCGGCGGGTCAACCAAAACTTTATCGTGCTCAACGGCAACTTGTTGCAGTAGTTTAAGAACTTTATTTGGGTCGGTTCCGTAAGCAACACCGATTCTTATATCAATTCGTCGTTTATTATCGGAAAGTGTCCAGTTAATAAGATCGTTTGATATAATATTGCCATTGGGCACCACTACTTCGGCACCATCATAGGTTTTTACCCGGCTTGCCCTAACCCCTATTGATTTTACCTCACCCATCAATTCGCCAACTTCAATTATATCGCCCACCTCTACAGGGCGCTCGTAAAGCAATATCAGTCCTGAAATAAAGTTGTTTACAATGTTTTGTAATCCAAAGCCGATACCTACTCCGAGTGCACCGGCAAGCAGGCTGAATTTGCTCATGTCAACACCGGCATAGGCCAGTCCCAAAACCACTCCGAAAATGAGAATCAGATAACGAATGGTGGAAGATATTGCGAATGCAATACCCTTTGACATCTTAGTTCTTATAAGAGTATGATTTTCAAATACAATCCGAATAAAAGCGGCAATTAAATAGGAGCCAATAAAAATTAATATCATGCCGGTTAACCCGCCCAGCGTAAGTGTAATGGTTCCAATTTTAATTTCATATATAAATATGTCGGTTAAAAAGGTGTATATGGGACGGTATACCTCCATATTTTCTAAAATATATTTTATGGCAAAAAAGAAGGCAGATAGGTTTAAAATCTGAACAAGACGCTTCTTAATTACATCCCAATAATCATTAAATACACTGTTATTTGCATTTTTGCCAACTTCGCAGGTAGCAACAATTATAATCTCTAAAACTTTTTGTGCACTATAGATTATTAAAATAATGGTAGCCGTTTTTGCAGCAATTTTTAATAAAAATACCGAAAGATTATCGTATCCGAATATGTTGCTGAAAAGTGCTGTAACAAACAGTGCCAGCAAAACAATCGACAAACGGAACACATTCTTTACAAACGGTGATACCCTTCCCGTGGGCTTGTTAAATTTATTAACACCATAAACAAAAACCAACACAATGCCGGTAATCGATTCAAAGGTGATATAAAATCTGGCCAACGACCTGAAATACCACATAACAATTTCCATTTCATTGATAAAGAAAATGGCAAATATCATCAGTATCCTCACCTTTCCCTGCTTGCCCATAAACTCGGGTAAAATATAATAAACCGACCATAAAATAAGTATGGTTAGTATGGCAGAAAGCGAAAGAGGTATAATAGACAGGTAAAGAAAAGTGATAATCAGGATTACGAACGAAATTGATGCAAACCAATGTATATTCAGTATTTTGTTTGCATTTACAAAACCCGGCGTTTCGCTGTTATAACCAAGCTTATTGTATGATTTACGCAGGAAAAAGAATCCGATAACAATTAAAATCAACAGGATGGCAAGTCCGAAAAATGGTTGTTGTTCAACAAAATTAACAACGGTTTTTGAGTTGTCGTTGAAAGCTTTTTTTATTTTTTCACCAATGGGAAAAACATCTTCTTTTGATACTTTTACCTTCCATAATGGTTCTTTGTCAGCCACAAAAAGGTTATCACGAAGATGCTGCTGCAACAAGGTTATTTTCTCACTAATGTTGTTTGAAAAAAAGATTAAATCGGTAACCTTATCTTCCCAAAGAATAATTTTTTTCTTCTGGTTTATATATTTTTTTTGAAGAATATCAATTTTATTTATTATTCCTGATACCCGGGTAAACAGCTGTTTGGGGACTCCCGGGGTTTTTTTCAGGTTTTCAAATGAAAGTTCCCATATTTTACGCTCTTCTTTAAGTGTGTTTATACTATTTTGGCACAAGGCAAGTTTATCGTTGGCAATTTTATTCCATGTAAGAAGCTCCTTTTGATGGCCCTGCCAGGCACGAAATGAATTTTCGAGAAAAAACTTCGACAGGTTATGCGGATTCCTGTTGTTAAAATCAGCAGCTTCCCTTTGTAAAAATTTCTTTTTTTGGCGTAATAGCGAATCGATGTTTGTTTCGAAAGCGGTTTTAATTAATTCATTCTCCAGTCTCGAAAGCTTACGCTGAGTTTGCTCAATTTCGAAGTTAATATCAACAACGCTGTACGAAACAGGCTTATTAGTGCTATCGGCCAGCAGGGTTATGCCTTTTGGGCTTACC
>JALVAQ010000470.1 GCA_027011095.1 Bacteroidales bacterium | reverse complement strand
TTCCTTCGCCTTTAAATTCCAGTTCTATACCAATTTCATTAAAAGCCATTCTTACAAAATCACGTACTTTGGTGGTGATGCCGGTGGCTATTACCCAGTCTTCGGGTTGTTCGGCTTGCAGTATCATCCACATCATGCGGACGTAGTCTTTGGCGTGTCCCCAGTCGCGTTGGGCGTCAAGATTTCCTAAATATATCTTATCTTGTAATCCTAAAGCAATTTTTGAAACGGCGCGGGTAATTTTTCTTGTTACAAAGGTTTCCCCACGTATGGGCGACTCGTGGTTGAATAAAATACCGTTACAGGCAAACATATTGTATGCTTCACGATAATTAACAGTTATCCAGTAGGCGTACATTTTTGCTACAGCATAAGGAGAACGCGGGTAAAAAGGTGTTTTCTCCGTTTGGGGTACTTCCTGTACCAAACCGTAAAGCTCAGATGTAGAGGCTTGATATATTTTTGTCTTTTCTCCAAGACTTAAAATTCTTATTGCCTCTAAAAGGCGTAAGGTTCCTAAACCATCAGCATTGGCGGTATATTCCGGGGTATCAAAACTCACATGCACATGGCTCATGGCAGCAAGGTTGTAAATTTCGTCCGGTTGTACTTCCTGTATAATACGGATAAGGTTGGTGCTGTCGGTCATATCGCCGTAATGCAGGATAAACTTTGGGTTTTCGGTATGTGGGTCTTGATAGAGGTGGTCTATCCTGTCCGTGTTAAAAAGAGAGCTTCTTCGCTTTAAACCATGAACAGTGTATCCCTTTTTCAACAGGAACTCGGCAAGATAGGCACCATCCTGTCCGGTGATTCCTGTTATTAGTGCTGTTTTATTCATTTGTTTGTATTTTCTATTTGGCTTTGCCTTTCCTTGTCTGAGTCTGCCACGCTCCACTCCCGATAGCTATCGGGATCTGCTCGCAGAATAGGTGTTTCGGTTTTTGTTTTGTTGTATTAGGTATTTCTCCGTAAGTTAGTTACGGAGGAGTAATTTGCGAGGGAAGCGACAGCCGACCAAAGCCCGCCCGGATGAACATCCCTGCCCGACTGTGTCATTCAGGCGGGCCTGCCCGTCCATATCGGTCAGGCGGGCGTTCGGACGGGCAATCTCCTTCAACGCCAAGGCGCTTACTTTCTTATTGGGTTTTGTGGTTAATTGTTCAAGTCTGCCACGGCCTTTCCCGATAGGAATCTCCCGATAGCTATCGGGAGGCCTCGCAGAATAGTTCTTCGTATTTTTATTTTGTTGTGGCCTGTATTGCTCCGAAACTCAGTTACGGAGGAGTAATTTGCGAGGGGGGCGACAGCCGACCGAAGCAATCTTATGCAACACCAGAGCCCTAAAGCTCGTAAAACAAATCCTTCCACTCCGGGTTCATTGCTTCTATGAGTGCTACCTTCTTTGCCCTGTTTCCTTTTTTCAGCCTTTTTTCCATTGCTCTGGCTTCAAGGATGGTTGGGTATTCTTTGTACCATACCAATTTGTCAACATTATAACGGGCAGAGAAGGAGTTTTTGTATCTTTTCGTTTTGTGCTTTAGTATTCTGTCTTTCAGTTCGTGTGTCTGCCCCGTGTAGATGACGCCATTTGGGCGATTGGCTGTCATGTATGCCCAGTATTTCATTTTGTAGTCTTGTCGAAGCTATCAGGAGTCTGCCACGGCCTTTCCCGATAGGCAATCTCCCGATAGATATCGGGAGGCCTCGCAGAATAGGCACTTCGCATTTTGTTTTATTGTGTTAGGTATTACTCCTTAAGTTAGTTACGGAGGCGTAATTTTCGATGGAAGCCCGTCTGAACAAGTTCACTCGGGCAGGCCCGCCTGAACGAGTTCATTCGGGCAGGCTTCCTCAACGCAAGGGCTTTACAACTTAAACACCTTCTCAGACTTCGTGTCAACCATATTCCGTAAATCCACTATCAACCTGGCGTGTTCTTTTATAAACTCCACATCAAAATCCTTATGGTTGGTGGTTAAAACCACACAGTCTGCATTTTTTATGGTTTCCACAGTGAGTTCCAAAGAGGCAAAGGTTCTGCCTTCGTTTGTTCTTACCTGAGGGATGTACGGGTCGTGATAAACCACTTTTCCCCCTTTGTGGGCGGTAATATCCATAATTTCCAATGCAGGAGATTCGCGTTCGTCGTCAATGTTGGGTTTGTAAGCCACGCCGAGGAAAAGGATGTTGCTTCCGTTAACCGCTTTTTTCTGACTGTTGAGTGCAGTAGCAATTTTAATATACATATAATGAGGCATGCGCATGTTGATATGTCCTGCCGTATGTATCATGCTCAAATCAAAGTCATATTGCTTGGCAATGTGTTCAAGATAGAAAGGATCCAACGGGATACAATGTCCGCCAATGCCGGGACCGGGATAAAATGCCTGAAAGCCAAAAGGCTTGGTCTTAGCCGCTTCAATCACTTCCCAAATGTTGATGTGCATCTTTCCCGACAGCAACGCCAGCTCGTTGATAAGACTGATATTGACCAAACGGTAAGTGTTCTCCAGAATCTTAACCATTTCGGCTACCCGGGGTGAGCTGACTTTATGTAAGTTATCAATTGCCTTTTTGTAAAGTGCTTCCCCTATTTCATATCCATCCTCCGTCATGGCGCCCATCACTTTTGGCGTGTTACGCGTGTGGAAATTTACATTACCGGGGTCAACACGTTCGGGTGAATAGGCCAGCCAGAAATCCTCACCATGTTTCATACCGCTTTCACGCTCAATGATTGGAAGCATGAAATTTTCGGTAGTAGTGGGATAGGTGGTACTTTCCAAACTGATGAATGTTCCCGCACTCATGTTTTTTCCAATATCAGTACAGGCGCCTTCGATATAACTCATATCGGGTTTGCGAAATTTATCCAACGGTGTCGGTACGCAGATAATGAGTGCATCACATTCAGCCATCCTGGAAAAATCGGTTGTAGCCGTAAGGGTTACTTTATCCACCACCTCACGCAATACTGCATCACGAATATCGCCAATGTAGTTTTCGCCTTTGTTAATCTTATCTACTTTCTCTTTGCTTTTATCGAAGCCGATAACTTTAACGCCCGCTTCGGCAAAGTTAACTGCCAATGGCAGACCAACATAGCCCAGCCCAACAATTCCTATTACCTCGGAGTTGGTGGCTATTTTTTTTAGAATCTTTTCTTTTTGTTTCATGGTTTCTTTTTTAACAATGGGAAATTGGGAAATTGAGAGGGGAAGAAGTTGAGAAGTTGAGAAGTTGAGAAGTTGAGAAGTTGAGAAGTTGGGAAGTTGGGAAGTTGGGATTATCCTTAATACTTCTTCATATTTATTTCTATAACCTCTTCGTAATACTTCACAAAAAAGAATCTCACCCCTTTATATTTCTAATATTAATCAAATTAAATCTATTACCCTTTTATCATTAACATTTAATATAATCTAAACTTTTTCACTCTACCACTCTATCCCCAAGTCACAACTTCTCTCCCTCTCCCTCTCCCCCTCACAACATCACGAATTCTTAAAACGTCCACTTATCCGGGTTATTAGCCATATTCACAAGCATTCCAAGTATATGATCATATTTTTCAATTAAAGTATCGTGATTTGATTTATCTATATAATCACATGCCAGAGCGTAATCAAGCCACACCTGTGTTTCAGCGGACTCTCCTTCACTATCACTAAGTTTTGAAATAAAATGTTTAGGGTATCGTCTTTTTCTAAATGCCTCTGCAATATTTCCTGACACAGAACGTGATGATCTTCTTATTTGGTCAGTTAATGAGTACATTTCTTCTTTAGGAAATCCTCTAGTCAAATTAAAGATTTCCATTCCTGCTTCAAATGGAAGTTTGAAAACGTTTAAGTCTTTGTGAGTTCTAATTCTTTCCATGATAATTTATTTAGAGTTAAATTGATTTCTCACCCCATCTCAACTTCCCAACTTCTCCCCTTCGCAACCTCTCCCCCTCGCAACTTCACCTGCTCCCCTCTCTACAGCTTCGCCTTCTAAGTCCCATACCAAATATGCAAGGAACTGAAAAAGTAATTGTTATGTTTATCAAGCGCGCTACTCTTTTTCCCAGAGCAGAAGCACTTCGTTTTTCGGTTTCGTTTTTAACAAATCACTAACCTCCGGTAAGGTTAAAATAACATACCGAATCTGCCTTTTAAGCAATTTCTCCACCTTTAATATAAGCTCCAGCAGATAATCTCGATTAAAACTGCTACCCACAAATATCAAATCAATAATTTTACTGTCAACACCCCGTGCAAGCGATCCTGTTAAATAAACCTTTTCCAAGCCATCCAATTTTTTTACCACCTTATCAATAATCTGATCCAAACCAATGTATTTCATTAATAAAGAGTTCAAATCAGAAAAAAGGGGATGCATGGTGTTGGTATGATAAATCTTTTTATTACCCTGGTTTTCAGCAAAAAGAAGGCCTGCCTTTTCAAACCTGTTTAGTTCCTGCCGTATTGCATTGGTTGATTCATCAAACTCAGGTTCCAAACCCCTCAGGTACGAAGTTGTACTGGAGTTTAGAAAAAACTTTAAAAGAAGTTTAATTCTGGTTTTTGATGTTATCAACGATTCAAGCATAAAATAGATTTACAATTTGTTATTTATCAACACTTTATTACATTATCACACTTAACGGGCAACAAGTAATAAGGTATTGCTTGTTAACACAGTATTATCATAGGAAGGAGGGTAAATGGTTTTTTGGTTTTTGGTTTGCGTTTCGATATGTGGTTAAGATATCGAGCAACAAAATTACTCAACTTTTTATGTTTTGCAACTTTGGGAAGAATTATTTTTAAACTTTTTTTTACTCATCGAATTGGTGGGTTGCGCGCTACGCTTGCGACTTTTCTTTTGTCATCTAATTACACCGGGATACTAACTTTCAAACCTTTCGTTGTGTACTGCTCAAGTCTGCCACGGCCTTCTTAAGTGAGCATGTCCCATTGGAAGTTGATAGCTATGTCGGCCTCGCAGAATAGTTCTTCGTATTTTTGTTTTTTTATTTTACTCCGAACTAACTGTTATTAATCACCGGTTCCAAACTCTTCATGGCTTCATCTATTCCCTTTTCTGAATCAACAACAACATCTGCGTTTTCCGGTACCTCGTAATCCTCATCCACTCCGGCAAGATGGCTTAGTTTTCCTTCATCGGCCAGCTTGTACAGCCCGTATTTGTCGTTTGCACGGCAATACTTAATATTGGCGTTCATGTATATTAGTTTGAAACGCTCTTTGCCAATAATTTCTTTTACCTGCTGCCGGATATCCTCCCTGGGCGAAATGAAAGAACAAATGACAATGATACCCTGGTCGTTAAGCAACCTTGCAATATGGGCTGCCCTGCGGAGGTGCTCGGCACGGTCGGCAGGGGAGTAATCCAGCTCTCGGTTAAGACCTGCGCGTACCGTTTTTCCGTCCAGTACCACAACAATTTTGCCTGTGGAAAACAGCTCTTTTTCGAGGCTGTAGGCCAGCTCGTTTTTCCCGCTTCCATGAAGCCCCGTAATCCAAATGGTTTGTCCTTTTTGGCCGTAGCTTTTTTCGCGTTCTTCTGTGGAAATAAGGCTGCCTTGTTTAACAA
>JALVAQ010000469.1 GCA_027011095.1 Bacteroidales bacterium | reverse complement strand
ATGCAATAGTAATTAGCTACAATTATGGTACTATCAATCGCACCAAACCGGAATTGAAACATTATCTTATTTATCTTCATGCCGTCAAGGCTAAACTATCAATCGCACCAAACCGGAATTGAAACATGTTTAACTTCAATTTATATAGTGTTTTTATTAAGCTATCAATCGCACCAAACCGGAATTGAAACATGGTGATGCAATAGTAATTAGCTACAATTATGGTACTATCAATCGCACCAAACCGGAATTGAAACATTATCTTATTTATCTTCATGCCGTCAAGGCTAAACTATCAATCGCACCAAACCGGAATTGAAACCGTCAGGGTTGTTGTATATTTTTATAAGTTCATTTTCTATCAATCGCACCAAACCGGAATTGAAACATGTTTAACTTCAATTTATATAGTGTTTTTATTAAGCTATCAATCGCACCAAACCGGAATTGAAACTAGATACGTTACGACAGCTATAATAGCGATTAAAATCTATCAATCGCACCAAACCGGAATTGAAACTACTTCTTCTTCTATTGTTTTTGTGCCATAATACACCCTATCAATCGCACCAAACCGGAATTGAAACAAACTAAACTTTGCCAACAGCCAGCGTGCGTTTCGCTATCAATCGCACCAAACCGGAATTGAAACAAGCATTGGATGCCAATACTGTGAAGTCTGTTGCTGCTATCAATCGCACCAAACCGGAATTGAAACCAAATCAACCGGTATATCAGTATTTGTAATTGGTATCTATCAATCGCACCAAACCGGAATTGAAACTAAAATCAAAAACAACATGTAAAACAGGTAGGTACGGTTAATTTATTTACCCTTAAGCATTTTTCGGGTAACGGAAACACCGTTTTTATCGGTAATACGAATAAAATAGAGTCCCTTTGACAACCGGGATGTGTTGACTGACTGAATGGATTTACCCTTTGTTAGCATAAGGTTTTGTTGCATTTTAAGCCTCTCCTGCATGTCAAAAATATCAAGGGTTGCCGGGGTGTTTGATTGGGTTGTAATGTTCAGGTTTAACCGGTCGTTAACAGGGTTTACAAAGCTTATATCTGAAAACAACGTGTATTGGTATTCGTCAATTCCCACATGCTGATCAACGCTAAGTTTCAAGGTAACGGGCAGATGGTCCGAATTTTTTCCCAATGCATTTAGCACATTTGCAGGTACCGAGGTGTTTGTAGGTGCATCAAGCAGGCCTTTGTTAAAATGTTTCCCATCCTGTCCCAGTGCCCAATAGCTGCCATCAACATATTTAACGTGTTTGGTTCCGTTTTTAATATAGTTTGAAATCAGGATATAATCGAACCTGTCGTCCATCCCACCATAAGAGGCGCAGCCATTATCACCTGAATGAGTCGATTGCGTATGATAATTACGAAATGCATAGCTGTTGTGCCAGTCGCCACTTTGGTTTACCGGGTCGTTAAAATTAATGTTTGTGTTGCTGTTCATGGTAAGCTGCTGCCAGGTAGGCTCGGTTTCGCCATACAGGTTAAAATCGCCCATCATCAGGTAGTTGGCCTTTTGGTTGTGGTTTTTCAGGTAATTCATCGTGTTGGTTGCCATTACTTTGCGCTTGTTGCTATTGTCGGTTCCCGAACCGGCTTTCAGGTGAGCCACAATGCAAATTACAAAAACGGTATCGCCTTGCTCAAGTTGAGAGGAGTTGTAATAAAATTTGAAAAGGTTTATATCGCGAACATAATCCTGCACAACAATTTGTTTTTGAAACGTAAGTTTTTTAGCGTTGTAATAGATGGCGTTGGCCAGATAGGGTGCATTGCTGTGGACAAAAGCGGGTCGTTTGTAGCGCGAAGTCCAGGTGGTATTGATAACGCCGAGAAGATGTTCCATCATGGCTTCGGATGCTACCATTTCGTTTACCGAAAAAATATCGGGTTTTACATAATTGATGATGGTTTTTATGTAGCCGTCTTTGGTTGTTACATTGTTGTTGGAGCTGTTACAGCCACCGTAATCGTTGCCATATTGCAACAGGTTGTATTGTAAAACGGTAAGGGTATCTTGTGCCGAAGCAATGCCTGTTGTTGCCAGCAACATTAAAAAAACAATAATCTTTTTCATTGGAAAGTAATTTCCGGCAAAGATAGGTTAAAACAGGAAAAAAGAGCCAATATATACTCCCAAACCTGTTCCGTCCTGTTTGTTAAAGGCTTTGGCGAAATCGGCGGCAATAACAATGTTATGGTTAACTACAAGGTGCAGCCCTCCACCTGCAGTATTGTGGAATTTTTCGGTTCCCAGTTTAAAATAATCGGCCTTTGTGTCACCAACATGCTTGTAATCAATTTCTTCGTTGGTAAGCGAGTTGATTTTATCGTCAATATTAATTTTTTTAACTACCCGACCGGTATCAAAGAATCCGCTTAAAACAAAATCGATGTTTTGTTTAAACAAAATAACTTTTAAAACTGCCCATCTAAGTTCAAAGTTACCGGTAACAATACCATCGCCCACGGCTCTGTTACGAACCATTCCCCGAACTGTTTTAGCCCCACCCAACCCTTCGTTGTACAAGCCGTTAGCCACGGAGTTAAACATAAAGGTTTCGGTGTAAACGGGGGCATACCCGGCAATGGTAGTTTGATAGTTTAAACGGTAAGCAAGCGATAGCCGGTCTTTAATAAAAGGAATATACTGGCGCCAGTAAACGGCTAGTTTTAAAAAGCTGCTGTTCATGGTTGACATAAATTGTGGGGCTGCCAGCAAGGTGGCTTCAGCCCAAATTCCCCGCATGGGTGTTTGCTCCTGGTCACGGGTATCATAAACCATTCCGGCCTTTAATAGTGAAAAGAATCCTCCGTTTTTCTCTTCATCGGTGATAATGCCCCAATGGATATACCTGTCGTACAATGGTGGCACACTGTCGATTGATGGTAGCATGTTCTCTTTTTTACCTTTGTTAAGCCTGTCGATGTTCACCGAAGAGGTTTTAACGGAATAAAATTCCAATCCGGTGAGCCATCTGAAATGTGAGTTTAAAACAGCATGTTCAAAGGTAGTTCTTACACGTAACATCTTACGTTTTTGCTTATAAAACATTCTTGAGCGATAATCGGCAGAACCATCGGTTCGCCATGCCTCGTTATAAACAGCATCATATCCGTTGTATCCAAAAAAATCGAAAGCCATGTCGGGCAGATAGGCCACATCCATTTTTGTTTTAAAGCCTTTGATAAGATGATCGGAATCGTAACTAAACAAAAAGGTGGCACTTCCTTTGGTATATACCGAGGCCGAAATAGCTATCATGTGGTAATATTTTGGATAGAGTTGGCCATCGCCATAGTTAACAAAAGAGCTGCTTGCGCCAAACTCAATGCCCAAGTCGGTATCAAAGGTCAGATAGGGAAAAGGCAGAATATTCCAGCCTTTTTTTACAATTTCTGTTTTCTCTTTTTTATTTTGGGTGGTGTTTTGCGAAAACCCCGAAAAGGATAATACTACAAGCAAACTTAATAAAATGTTTTTCATAATAAAGGCTTTAATTAAGAACCATTTTTGGACGGACTCATAAAAACTACTCCCGAGCTTCAATAAGCAGTTCCAGCATTTTAATACCGGCTTCGGGAATCTTTGTTCCCGGGCCGAAAACAGCCACTACGCCGGCATCGTACAAAAACTTGTAGTCCTGATGGGGAATTACGCCACCCACAATGACCATAATATCGGCACGCCCCAGTTTTTTCAACTCGTCCATCACCTGTGGCACCAACGTTTTATGGCCGGCTGCCAGTGAGGAGACCCCAAGAATATGTACATCGTTTTCAACAGCCTGGCGTGCTGCTTCGGCAGGGGTTTGAAACAGGGGACCCATATCAACATCAAAACCAATATCGGCATAGCCCGTTGCCACCACTTTTGCGCCGCGGTCGTGCCCGTCCTGTCCCATTTTTGCAATCATAATGCGTGGGCGACGGCCTTCCATCTCTGCAAATTTATCGGCCAGCTCACGTGCTTTTTTAAACTGCTTGCTGTCGCCGGCTTCGGCTGAATAGACTCCTGAAATTGATTTTATCACTGCTTTATACCTCCCGAAAACTTTTTCACAAGCATACGAAATTTCACCCAAGGTAGCACGTTTTTGTGCTGCATCAACTGCCAAAGTTAATAAATTTCCCTGACCTGTACGACATGATTGCGTAATGGCATCCAATGCTTTTTGCACGGCATCGTTATCGCGGTCGGCTTTTAGCTTGTTAAGGCGCTCAATTTGCGAAAGGCGCACCGCCGTGTTATCCACTTCCAAAATATCCAAAGGTTCTTCTTTTTCAGGACGATATTTATTGATACCTACAATAACGTCTTTTCTTGAGTCGATTCGGGCCTGTTTGCGGGCGGCGGCCTCTTCGATACGCATTTTGGGTAGTCCGGTTTCGATGGCTTTGGCCATGCCGCCCATTTCTTCCACTTCGCTAATTAGTTTCCATGCTTTTTGAGCAAGCTCGTGGGTTAAATATTCCACATACCAGGAGCCTGCCCATGGGTCAACATTATTAGTAATGCCGGTTTCTTCCTGAAGGTATATCTGGGTATTTCGGGCAATGCGCGCCGAAAAATCGGTTGGAAGGGCAATGGCTTCATCCAGCGCATTGGTATGCAGCGATTGTGTTCCGCCGAGGGCAGCACCCATGGCTTCAATACAGGTTCGGGCTACGTTGTTAAAAGGGTCTTGCTCCGTAAGGCTCCAGCCCGATGTTTGAGTATGGGTACGCAGTGCCATGGACTTTGGGTTTTCAGGGTTAAACTGCTTTACAATTTTTGCCCATAGCATCCGTCCGGCACGTAGTTTGGCTATTTCCATAAAGTGGTTCATCCCCAGTCCCCAAAAAAAGCTCAAACGAGGGGCAAACTGGTCTATTTTTAACCCTGCTTTCAGCCCCGTGCGTATATAATCCAATCCGTCTGCCAGGGTGTAAGCCAACTCTATGTCGGCAGTGGCACCCGCCTCCTGAATGTGGTAACCCGAAATGGAAATGCTATTGAATTTGGGCATGTTTTGAGCGGTGTATTCGAAAATGTCGGAGATAATACGCATGGAAGGAGCCGGCGGGTAGATATAGGTGTTACGAACCATAAACTCCTTTAATATGTCGTTTTGGATGGTTCCTGCCAGATTTTTCATGTCGGCACCCTGCTCAAGGGCAGCAACAATATAAAAGGCCATAACGGGTAATACGGCCCCGTTCATGGTCATTGAAACAGAAATTTTTTCCAGTGGAATCTGGTTAAAAAGCACC
The DNA here is from genome assembly GCA_027011095.1 of Bacteroidales bacterium. Lineage (GTDB taxonomy): Bacteria > Bacteroidota > Bacteroidia > Bacteroidales > F082 > B16-G9. Next base: position 322 of record JALVAQ010000469.1, on the reverse strand, counting down.
TTCATGTCCAGTATGGAATCGATGGCCACGCCGGCTTTCCCAACATCGCCCACTACCCGTTCGTGGTCGGAGTCATATCCACGATGGGTAGCGAGGTCGAAAGCCACCGAAAGTCCTTTTTGCCCGGCAGCGAGGTTGCGCCGATAAAAAGCATTTGATTCTTCCGCAGTAGAAAACCCTGCATACTGCCTGATGGTCCATGGCCTTGTTACATACATGGTGGAATAAGGTCCGCGTAAAAAAGGTGGTATTCCGGAAGCATAGTGCAGGTGTTCCATCCCCTTTTTGTCGGCAGCAGTATAAACAGGCTTCACCTTAATAT
>JALVAQ010000468.1 GCA_027011095.1 Bacteroidales bacterium | reverse complement strand
AGTGGCAATATCGCCAACCTGAATCACCGGTTTTTTTACCAAAGGATGATTTTTGTTGGAGTAGATAAGCATCTCCTCATAAAACAAAGGCTTTTCGATGATTTGCTTTTCGTGAAGCGGCGTTACCAGAATGCCCACGTCCAGCAAATCCTTCTCAAGGTTTTCCACAATCTTTTCCGTTACCTGCTCTTCGATTTTTAATTTGACATTGGGATACGCACGTTTAAAGTCGCCGGTAAACAACGGTAAAAGATAAGGTGCAATGGTGGGAATAACAGCAATACGAAGTTCGCCGCTAATTTCGCCCTTTACATCTTTTACAATCTGATCAATTTTTTTGGACTCTTGCAGTACAATCCGGGCCTGCTCAATCACTTTTTTTCCCTGATCGGTGGGAATGACGGGTTGTTTGGTTCGGTCGAAAACAACAATATCAAGTTGTTCTTCCAGCTTTTTAATCTGCATGCTCAGGGTGGGTTGCGTTACAAAACATTTGTCGGCAGCAGTGGCAAAATGCCGGTAAGTATCCACCGCCACAATGTATTCAAGTTGAATGAGGGTAATCATAGATTGATTGTTTTGGTTTAATAAATCGCAAATATAGACAATATCTATTACATCATAAATATTATTGATTTGACTTATGATGTTATTAGGTGTATTTTTGCCTCATCAAATAAATTAAAAATCATTTAAAAATTTTAATCATGGAACAAGAATTAAACAACACAGTAAATCAAATGCCACGCATCGGTGATATCGCTCCCGATTTTGAGGCTGTAACAACCAAAGGAAACATTAAATTATCGGAATATGCCAAAGACAAATGGATTGTCCTGTTTTCGCATCCTGCCGATTTTACGCCGGTATGTACTACCGAAATGAGCGGATTTGCACAACGCAAATCGGAGTTTGACGCTTTAAACACCGAGTTAATAGGTTTGAGTATTGACAGTATTCACGCACACCTTGCATGGGTAAACAATGTACGCGAAAACACCGGTGTTTATTTTGATTTTCCCATCATAGCCGACATCGACATGAAGGTATCGAAACTTTACGGCATGCTGCAACCCAACGAAAGTGAAACGGCTGCCGTGAGAGCTGTATTTTTTATCGACCCGAACAAAAAGATCAGACTGGTAATGTATTACCCGCTGAATGTTGGCCGTAACATGGACGAAATTTTACGTTCGTTGAAAGCGCTTCAGGTTTCCGATAAAAACGGTGTAGCCCTTCCGCTTAACTGGGTTGAGGGTGAAAAAGTAATTGTGCCTCCGCCAAAGAATTTGGAAGAGATGCAGGAACGCATTGACGGTGACTACGAAGAAAAAGTTGACTTTTATCTTGTGAAGAAAAGTTTATAAGCAAAATATTTTTCATACGCTTGAAAGCCATTCGGAGCAATCCGGGTGGCTTTTTTCTTGTTTTCCGCAATAGGACACCCAAGAAATCTTCGTTTATGTTTATTTCTTGTCTCGCCAAGAAACCCCGCCTGACCGGACGGGCAGGGAACCATCCCAAATGTTTTCGAGCGGCAGTTCACACTTTGATATTTTTTTCCCTCCTATCGTCAGGTAAAAGCACTCAGTGTGACCAACTCGTAAAAAAAGCTGTCTAAAAAGTTTTTTTATGTTTGGATTGTCAGGCTAAGCGACCAGCCGGTTATTTTTTTTCGTAATAGCTCAACGGCCTGAGCACCTTGTCAAAAGTGTAATACTGCATCAATACAAAATCCTGCCCGTTATTGATGGAGCCGTAAAAACGGTCTAAATCAACCGGAACAAGTTGCTCGTATGCTTTAGTAACGGCATCGGGAAGTTTGTTTTTGTTAAACATGATAACCCGGGTGGTATCGTTTTTTACATCAACCAGAGTAACTTTATAAATGGGTTTGGTATGTAAAATAGAATCGATTCGCTGGGGTGGCAAAATAGCATTCAGCCTCGATTCATAACGCAAATCTTTAAACGAGGTTAAAAAGTTGAGCAGTTTCAAGGTGTCATAATCGGAAACAGTAGTACCGTCGTCAAGGCGGGTAATGTTGTAATTTCCCAAGGCATCAACTACCTTAACGTTGAAACTTTCGGTTGGTTTTTTGTTGTTAATAATTTCCACCGATTTAATTTCCGACAGGTTTTTGTTAAAAACAACATGGCTTTTCCAGTCGTCGGGTTTGGGAGAAAAACGCACCGAAACAAACCCTCTAAACCCCGGAATATAAACAATGTACGGATTTTCAGCCCCTTCCATAAGCATATAGGTACCCAGATTATTTTGGGTTACATCGCCCACAAAAAACACTTTGGTTCGCTTTTCATGGTAAAAAAGTTTTACCCTGTTAAACAGGTTAATACGGGGTACATACTGATAAATTTCAACTTTAACCGATGAACCCGCCAGTCGTTTAACCACATTGTTGCGGCTGGCTTTTGAAACAGGTGCTTTAACCTTTATTTTTTTGATAGTTTCAAGTAAAAAGTCAACCGACCGCTTATTTACAGGAAATTTTTTATTCAATAACCAGCCGTGTTGAGTACGTTTAAGCAGCACCTCGTTTATGCCGTTATCGGCCATAAAAATTTTGGTAACAGAAGCGGTATCTCGTACCGAAAAGTTTGAGTCCTTATCGTTTAAAGTACTGGTACTGTCGTTGTTTATAGCTATAAAAACCGCTATCAAGGCAATCAGTACAACAATGAGCCTGGTTTTTTTCTTTTTTAACATAAGCTATTTTGCATATTTTTTCCTGCGAAGCCAAACAAGCAATAAGCCGGCTAAGATAACCACTAAAACGGGAACAACCACATTTATTACCTGAATTAACAACCGGTTGTTGTTAATCAGAGTGGTATTAAGCAATCGGAGTTTTACTTCTTTTGAGCGGACTGAAATCAGCGAAGCTCCATCAGTCAGGTAGTTGATGGCGTTTAGCAAAAATTCTTTATTGCCAAAGGTTTCTTTGGTAAACTGATCGTATCCCAACGGTAGCGGATACCCTCCCGGAATTTTAAACTGGTTACGAATTACATCACCATCCGAAACCACTATCATGGCTGTTTTAGTGCTATGGTCTTTAAACCCAATCTCCTTTGCTTCCATCAGCGACGGCGGAATCCGGTTGTTATAAAACGAGGTAAAAGTACCTTCCAGTAAAACTGCCAGCGTTTTAGGAGGGCCTTTGTAAAGTGATTCGTTGGGTTTTTTGCGCAGCATTGAAAGCGATATTACCGCCGGCATGGTTACCGTACGCGAATAATCGGAGCTTTGCAGCAACACCGTTTTTTTCACTCCCTTCACCCTGTTTGTGTCGAGGCTGCTGACAAACTGCGTTTTGATGGCATTCAAATTTCTGACAATGGGATGTTGCGACAGTGGTGTTACTAACGGAAAATAATACCACGGGAAAAAGCTAATCTGCGGCTGGTTACCCATCATGCCGGTTTTAAGCGGAATGGGCAGTGCCGTTAAATCCATTATCAAATCTTTGTTTAGCCGCACCCCGTAGCTAAACAGTTGATCCTGTAATCGCAGGTTGGCATCGATGGCCACCGTTGACGGCGAGTTTTTAATGCTGTCCATCGAAGCAATTACCGGGTCAATCAACCATAAAATTTTACCACCGTACATTAAATACTGGTCGATAATAAACTTATCCTTTTCCGAAAAAGCGGAATCGGGTTTGGCAATGATGATGGCTTTATATTTTGGAACAATTTTGTAATCGTTGTGAAGCGAATCTATCAGATACCGTTTGGTTAAGGCGTTGATATTTTCGTTAATGGCCACTCTTTCCACAGCGTAATCCTGTTTAAGAGTCCGGGTAATATCCCACACCTCTTTTTCGCCCAGTTCACCCTGTCCTTCAATAAAAGCAATGTGTGGTTTTTTCTTTCGGGTAATGCGCTGTATGGCATTGATTAACTTATATTCAAGGTTTTCGATGGAGTGATTCAGCACCGCTTCGGGAGGAACATTTATTTGTGCGTCCAACAGCTCAATGGGAATTTCCTTTTGACGATAGGTAACAATGGCACCCGGAAAAATAACCTTTTGTTCCATGCCGTTTTTTGTGTTAACCTGCAGGTTGGTAGGCTGTAACCCCTGTTCCATCAGTAATTTGTAAGTGTCATTGCGTTCTTTGGCATCTTCACTTTCCGATGGGTTTATAAATTCGTATTGAATATTTTTGTTGTATGCTCTGAACTCATCCAGCAACTCTTTGGTTTCGCGCCTGAGCCGTTTAAACCCTGCGGGGAAATCACCATCAAGGTAAACCCTGAAAAAAACAATATCATTCAAATTGGCAAGAATGTCTTTGGTTGACTGCGACAGCGTATAACGTTTTTCTCCGGTAAGATCGAACCGCGTAAACCAAACCGAGCCGGCCATTTGGGCAACCACAATAATTGCAATTACCAACAACAGTTGAAGCTGGTTTTGCCGTCTGATATTTTTGTTGTTTTTACCCATCGCCTACCATTTTCTAACTGAGAGTGAAAACTTTGTTAAAAACAAAAACAGGCCGATTACACTGAAAAAATAAATCAGGTCGCGCGTATCAACCACCCCGCGGCTGATGGAGCTGTAATGGTCGGAAATACCCAGCGATTTAATAAACAGGTCGATGTTGCCAAACCATTCCAACGAGTAAATAAATTCAAACCCAAGGTACATAAAAGCACTGATAATAACCGCCAACACAAATGAAACCACCGGGTTATCAGAAACTGCGGAAGCAAAAATTCCGATGGAAGCAAAAACAGCTCCCAACAAAAACAAGCCGATAAACGAACCCCAAAAGCCTCCCGAGTCGATGTTTCCGGGTGGAATGCCCAGTTTATACACGGTAACGTAATATATTAATGTGGGAATTAACGAAAACAAAACCAGCACAATGGCCGCAAGATATTTAGCCCATATAATTTGAAAGTCGGACAACGGCCGGGTAAATAACAGCTCGATGGTGCCGCTTTTACGCTCATCGGCAAACAGGCGCATGGTTACCGCAGGAACCAAAAACAAAAATACAAAGGGGCCGATTATAAACAGTCCGTCAAGATTGGCATAACCGTAATCTAAAATGTTTGATTCGGAAGGGATTACCCATAAAAACAACCCCGTAATGACAAGAAATATAATAATAACTATATAACCCGTCAGCGAACTTAAAAAACTACGTATCTCCTTAAGAAATAATGCCCACATTCCCGTTTGTTTTTTGGAAAAGCAAAAATAAGAACTTTTGCCTGTAATGGCGTTAAAAGGTGTTAAGATGTGGTGTTATTGTGTAAAGTGCCTTCAATGAGCTACTCGCAAGTTTTAATAGGGTGCCGAAACCTAAGTTTTTAACCTATGCACTCACAACTCAAGCTCTCACAACCTAAGCTCTTTCGGACGGGCAAATCCGAACGAGCGTACTGAGGAATTTTTTCATCCGGAACCCTTCTCTTCAAAATTACTTTAGAATCCGGTTTTATACTTGTAGCATTATTGTAAACCTAAAATTCTATAACAATGAAAAAATTAATGATTTTAATGGTGTTTATCAGCACCATGGCATTTACTGCCTGCGGACAAAAAGAGCATGTACCTGCAAACGTAAAAACGGCCT
>JALVAQ010000467.1 GCA_027011095.1 Bacteroidales bacterium | reverse complement strand
CTGTTCGGTATGATTGTGTTCCGCCACAGCTGTAGAACTTCCCCCAAAGAAAAGCCAGCCTGCCAGCAGCCCGACTATTAGAGCCGCTGCCGCTATGGTGATGGTTTGTTTATTTATTTTTTTCATTTGTTTATAATTTTGTATTTTATTGAACTTCTTGTTTTTATGTTTTGTCACGATTTTTGTAAAAACCCCAAAAATCTCGCCAAAACAATTTACCACGATTTTATTACCCGGGGTTTCACCCCGGGCTATTTATATACGACCCTTACAGGGTCGAATAATCATTTTCCTGTGTGCTTTAACTTGTTAATCATGGTCGTTTCATCTGTTAATCATTTGATTTCTGATTTTCTTTTGTTTTGATGTTGCCCCGGGGTTCAACCCGGGGCAATATCTGCACCGGGCTGAACCCCGGGGCAGCGTTTATTTCCCCATGAGGTAAGTAACAAAAGCTACGGCTGCCTGCTTATCGGAGCGGGCTTTTTCAAGCTCCAGCGAATATTTAAGCAGCTTTCGCTCCATACGCAATATCTCTTCAAAATTCTTTCCGTTGGAAGCATATTCGCTTTCCAGAATCCGGATAGCTTTGGAAGCCAGATCCAATTGTTTCTGAAAAAGAATAAGCCTTCTGTCGGCATCGCTGTATTGGCTGTATGTGTTTTCAAAAAGCGTTTCCAGTGCATTTACCTTATCCTCTTTTTTAAACTGTGTGGCTTCCTGCAACAGCACGGCCTCTTTAACCATGCCATCATATTTTCTGCGGTAGAGCGGAATAGTAATACCCACTTTAACAAAAAGAGCGTCTTTTCCACTTTGTGCCGTTAAACCATCGTTTCCCACATTTATGTAGTCGATGCCGGCCAAAATATTGGGGGCACCCTGGCTTTTCGCTTTAACCTCCTGATCCTGATACGATTTGTACAGGTAGTCGAGGCTTTGCAGCTGATTGTTGTTTTGTTTTAAGCTATCCAGTACGGCCTGCTTTGAAAAGGCAAGATCGTCCATCCATAGGGTTTCGGGTACCTCAACCGGGCTTGTTTCACCCACATTCAGCAAGTTATTAAACGATACCACGCTGGCAAACCACCGGTCGCGCAACAAAGCCAGGGTATTTTCCAAATCAGCCAGTTCCATCTCAACCCTCAGCTCATCCACTCCCGAACCGGTGCCGGATTCCATTTTAATGAGCGCCAGATTTCTGAAAGTATTTAAGATTCTGATATTGTCTTTGGTGATGGCAATGCTTTTCTTTAAAAAATAAAGCTTGTAATAATTGGCCTTCACGCTGAAGAACAGATTCGATTTGGCTTCTTCAAAAAGTTCGTATTTTGCTTTGGCACGATTAACCGCCACATCTTCGCTCTTTCCCAAAGTTCCAAACCAGGGAAACATCTGAGAAGCAGAAATCTTAAATCGTTGCGGGCCGGTTTTGGTTTCCACCGGCAGAATAAAATAGCCAAAAGTTACCTGCGGATCGGGCAGGGTTCCAACCTGAGGCACTTTTTCCAATGCTGCCTGATATTCGTTGAATTTTGCCTTTAATGCAGGGTTGTTTTTTGCCGCTGTTTCAAGATAACGGGTTAACGTATCCTGCGCCTGCATCAGGCTGCTTAAGGCTAACAACAGAAATGCTATTATAATTATTTTTATTTTCATCTATTTATAATTTTGTAAAAATATCCAAGAATTAATTTTTTTCATCGAATTACACGGATTACACGGATTTTAGTTTTTCGCAAACGAAAAACATCCGTTAAATCCGATGATAGAATTTCTTCTATAAATCATTTTCTTGTGTTTTATATTTATTCAACATGTTCGTTTCATGCGTATATTGTATTGTAAACCATTCTTTTTTGTTTTGTCACGATTTTTTCATGCTCTGCGAAAAAAATCTTGCCAAAACAGGTTATTCCTTTTTATACCACGGGGTTTCCCGATAGTTATCGGGACCCCGAGCTATTAATATTACGCCCCTCCGGGGCTTTGTCATCTTCATGGGTGTGCGCTTTAATTTTACCCTCCTGCCAGATACTGTAGAGAACGGGCACCACAAAAATGGTAAGGGTGGCAATGGTCATGCCTCCGAATATTGGAATAGCCATGGGAACCATAATATCAGAACCTTTACCGGTTGATGTGAGGACAGGCAACAGTGCAATGAGCGTAGTTGCTGTGGTCATAATAGCCGGACGAACCCTTTTGTTTCCGGCTTCAAGGATACCGGCTCTGACCTCCTCGATGGTTTCGGGGGCTTTCCTGTCGAATATCTGTTTGATATAGGTACTGATAAGCACTCCGTCGTCGGTGGCAATACCAAAGAGTGCAATAAATCCCACCCAAACGGCAACACTGAGGTTGATGGTTCCTATCTGAAACAGGTTTCGCATCTGTACATCACCCATGCTAAAGTTCATAAACCAGGGCTGGCCATATAACCACAGCATGATAAACCCTCCTGAAAAGGCCACTATGATGCCTGAGAATATTAATGATGCACCGGTTACCGAGCGAAACTGGAAATAGAGTATCAGAAAAATAACAAGCAAGGCGATGGGTATTACAATCATCAGCCTTTTGGTTGCTCTGATTTGGTTCTCATAATTACCGGTAAATTTATAGTTAACACCGGCCGGAAGCATCAGCGTACCATCTTTAATTTTCTCGTTGAGAAATTTTTGCGCATTTTCAACCACATCAACTTCGGCATAATTGGCTTTTTTATCAAAAATAACGTAACCAACCAAAAAGGTGTTTTCACTTTTAATAAGCTGCGGCCCTTTGGTGTATTCAATGGTAGCCAATTCGTTAAGAGGAACCTGAACCCCTGAAGGTGTGGATATCAAAAGTCTCTTTAAATCTTCCGGATTATCTCTAAACTCTCTGGCATAGCGAACCCTGATGGGGTAACGCTCACGCCCTTCCACTGTAAAGGTCAGCGCCATACCGCCCACTGCCGAACTGATGTACTCCTGAAAATCTTTAATGGTTAGCCCGTAACGAGCAATGGCATCGCGGTTTATCCTTATTTCAAGATAGGGTTTACCTACTACACGGTCGGCAAATACCGATGGTTTTGAAACACCATCAACTTGTTTTAATAGTTTCTCAATTTGCAATCCAACCCCTTCAATATCTTCGAGAGTGGGGCCAAAAACTTTAATTCCCATGGGGGCGCGCATTCCGGTTTGTAACATCACAAGCCTTGTTTGGATAGGTTGTAACTTAGGAGCAGAAGTTACTCCCGGAATTTTAGCCTTTTTTACAATCTCTTTCCAGATATCATCGGGTGTGTGAATGCTTTTACGCCATTGGCGGAAATATTCACCATCCTCATCGGGAATCAGGGCATCTTTGTCAATAACCATAAACCCTTTTTCAGGATTGTATTTGGTTCCATCCTTTAGGATAAAAGCGCCATCGTTGTCCACCTTAAAACGCATACGTCGTCCCGATTCATCCAGTACATATTGCGATTTGTAATTAATTACATTTTCGAACATGGAAATAGGCGCAGGATCCAGTGCGGAATTTACACGTCCCCACTTTCCAACAACATTATCAACCTCGGGAATAGCGTTTACTTTTTTGTCGAGCAGACGAATTACTTCAAGGTTTTCCTGTACTCCCGAGTGGGGCATGGTTGTAGGCATCAGCAAAAAAGATCCTTCGTCAAGCGAAGGCATAAACTCTTTCCCAATGCCGGGAAATGTTTTTTCCAACGACTGCCACGTTTTGGTTTCGGTTACCAGTTTTGGCATAAAACCAAATACCTTGTCGAAACCCTGCCAGGCAACAATACCAAACAGGATTACAAAAACCGGAATAGTTAAAAACTTCCATTTGTTGTTAAGCGCCCACGTTAATATGCGTGGATAAAAGTAGATGATGGAAATCAGGAAGGCAAGAACAAGGCCAACCATCAACGCAACAAACAGTACATTAAGCACTTCACTGTACTCGGCACCCAATGGCATCCACTCAGTTGCAAGGTATTTAATAACACCAATGAGGATAATGCCGATGTTGATGTAGTTGACATATTTTTGTTTGTCCTCCGGCCACAAGTAAGAAAAATAGTTATTAACAGCCAGTGCTACTATCATAACGGCCACAAAATACTGGCCGAAGAAAATAAATGACAAGCCTCCCAAAGCGAGCAAGATATTAGAATATCTACGCACTTTTTTGGCATTCATATTTATAGAGAAAATTACATGAGCAAGCATGGGAATTATCACCAGCCCGACCACCAATGCCGAAAGCATCACAAAAGTTTTGGTAAAAGCCAGCGGTCGGAAGAGTTTTCCTTCGGCGGCTTCCATGGCAAATACAGGCAGAAAACTCACAACCGTAGTGGCAATGGCCGTTAAAACAGCCGGGGCAACCTCGGTGGTGGCTTCATAAATAACGTTCATCAGCTTCTTGCCTTTGGCACCCAGATTGTCGGGTAACGAGGTATGCCGGATGATGTTTTCAGTAAACACCACGCCCACATCAACCATCACTCCAATGGCAATGGCAATTCCCGAAAGTGCCACAATGTTGGCATCAACACCAAATTTACGCATGATAATAAAAGTCATTAACACGCCAATGGGCAACAGACTCGAAATAAGAAACGAAGCACGCAGGTTAAACACCAAAATCAGCACTACAAGAATACTGATAAGTATCTCAAGCGACAAGGCATCCTCCAGCGTTCCAAGAGTTTCTTTAATCAACCCCGACCGATCGTAAAACGGAACAATGGTAACTTTTGACACCGTACCGTCGGCCAATGTTTTGGATGGCAAGCCGGCATCAATTTCTTTAATCTTTTCCTTAACATTTTTAATAACCTGTAGCGGGTTGGCACCATAACGAGCCACCACCACGCCTCCGGTTGCATCGGCACCACCTTTATCAAGTCCGCCTCTGCGGGTAGCCGGCCCAAAGTTAACTCTGGCAACGTCTTTTAACCGTATGGGCACATTGTTTTTTACCGCAACCACCGAGCGTTCCAGGTCATCGAGGCTTTTAACATACCCCAACGCACGTATCAGGTACTCCACTTTGTTGAATTCAATGGTGCGGGCACCCACGTCAAGGTTACTTTTTTTAACGGCATTGATAATCTGGCCGATGGTAACCCCTTGCGCTTTCATAGCATTGGGGTCGATGTCGATTTGATACTCCTTAATGTAGCCACCAATGGAAGCCACCTCGGACACCCCTTTGGCTGAGGTAAGAGCATATTTAACGTAAAAATCCTGAATGGAGCGCAGTTCCTGAGGGTCCCAACCGCCGGCGGGATTCCCCTTTTTATCGCGCCCTTCCAGCGTGTACCAGTAAACCTGACCCAGCGCCGTGGCATCAGGCCCCAACGAAGGAGTAACCCCTTCGGGAAGCGTGCCGGCCGGTAACGAGTTGAGTTTTTCCAGTATCCTGCTGCGGCTCCAGTAAAACTCAATACCCTCATCAAAAATGATGTAGATACTGGAGACCCCGAAAATGGAGTTACTCCTGATTGTTTTAACGCCCGGAATACCCAACAGAGCCGTTGTCATAGGATAGGAAATCTGATCTTCAATATCCTGCGGCGAACGCCCGGGCCACTCGGTATAAACAATTTGCTGGTTCTCGCCAATATCGGGAATGGCATCCACCGGAACAGGGTCGTTGGGTAGAAAACCGGTCTCCCAACCAAAAGGCGAGGTTACAATGCCCCAAACGATAAACACCATAAGGAGCAATACTGTAACCAGCTTGTTTTCGAGAAAGAATTTTATAATTTTATTCAGCATAATTTAAGTTCTAAATGTTGTTAATAACCCTTTGTAACTTCTCGAATATCTCGTCTGCAATGGCTTTCATTGCATCGTTATCGATATCCTTTACCATTGAACGCGGATTGATAATGGCAACCTCAGTTCCTCCCTCAACGCTTTGCAACATCACATTACATGGAAGGATGGTTCCGATTTTATTTTCCGCATTTATCGAACGTAAAGCAAAAGCGGGGTTACATGCCCCCATAATCCGGTAGGGACGAAAGTCCACATCCAGTTTTTCTTTTAAAGCTTTGTTAACGTCAAATTGCGTTACAACGCCAAAGCCCTCTTTTTGTAAGGCTTCACCTACTTTAGTGGTTGCTGATTCGATATCTGTGTTGATGGTTGTATTGATGTAATATTTCATGATTCTGTTTTATTAAATGATTGTAATTTAAGGATAAATAATGGTGCAGGCAATTAAACTCTATCAGATAAAGGAGAACCTGCTGTTTTTAACTTGGAACCCGGTTTGGGTTCTTATCAGATAATTTCAACAGATAAAAACTTCCAACAATGATTGTTCAACTGTTTTATTGAATAAAGAAATTGTCGCAGATTTCAGATGGTGAAAAACAGCAGCTGTTTTAAAATCTCCTTTTTTAGCCGTTATGCCCATGTTTAGCAAATGTAATACTTTTACCTTGGGTAGTGAATTGTTTTCGTTTATAAAAACATTGGAGACCTTTAACAACTCCGTTTCGTTTTTACAGGAGCAATCCCTTTTTTGATTGTGTAAGCCATTGGTATCGCAAGGCTCCATGGTTGAGCAACAGTTTTCAGCATTGTGAAAAACTGCAATACTGTACAGTTTTCCATACGAATAATGCTTGTTAACCTGAATGCCCATAAGGGCTATCAGGAAAACTACTGTTACTACTATGGTTGCAAATTTCTTCATGTGGTTAATTAATAGTGCAAAAGTGCACCCATTAGCCCACAGGCATGTTATACAATTTTAGAAGAAATTTGAATAATTATTTGATGGTGAAAGTGTGAAAACGGACTTACAGAATATAATACCTAATTGGTATTGTGTTTTTTGCAGCTCCGGGCTATACTCCCTCCGATAGCTCCAATAACCATCGGAAGAGCAGAGAAAATGGATTTAAATTTGATACTTCAAGCTTTCTACAACAATATCTCACCATACTCATCAGGAAACCTGTCCTGAAGAAGATGATTCTCCGGAGTGATCATTTTAACCCTTGATGCAAGCGGATCAATTTTGGTGGTAACCACTTCAGGCAGGCTCGCCGAAGCCATGGCAAGTTGATTTCCCTGCGGGTCGGTGGCAAATGATTTACCGGTAAAAGTCAGCTCGCCTTCGCTACCAATGCGATTGGTGGTAAAAATATAAAATCCGTTTATAATTGCCTGAGCAGGAACCACTTTAAAAGCATTGTCAGTAACCAAATTTGAAGGATGCGCTACAATATCGGCTCCTTTTAATGCCATAATACGCCAGGCCTCCGGAAAAAGATAGTCGAAACAGATGAGCATCCCCAATTTGTATTCTCCCATTTGAAACACCGGAAAACCCTTATCCCCTTTGTCAAAAATCTTTTTTTCGTTCATAAAAAGATGCACTTTCCGGTAAACCTCTTTTTTTCCTCTTTTGTTAATAAACACAGATGAATTAAAAAGTTTGTCGCCCTCTTTTTCCAGAAAACCAGTAACAATATTGGTTTCATGCATCAATGCCCAACGACGCAACCAGTCGATAAACTCGCTATCGTCAACTGTTTTGGCATGTTCAAGGGCATGGCTTCTGTTACGAAAGTTGTATCCTGCATTGGCCAACTCCGGCAATATTATTAACTCGGCACGGTGACGTGTTGAAAAGATCAGCTCCCGAAAATTATCCATGGATGTCTCCTCGTTGCCCAACTCAGGCGCAAATTGTATCTGTGCTACACTCAGTTTCTTTCTTCCGTTTCTCATTTATTCTTTTAATTAATTTGTTAACATTCAATATTCAACACTCAAATTGAAATAATCACTCAATAACTGTTAGGTGATTATTGAACATTGCTTATTGCTTGCTCATTATTTTTCATTTACCCTTTAAATACATCTCACACAGCTCCTCCCCTATGGCTTCTGCCGAGAACTCTTTTCTCGACTGCGTCATCAGTTGTGTGGTATCAAAAACATATTTTCCGTTTAAAAAGGAAATTAACGCTTCCTCCAAGGCCTGCTCATCGCCCGGAGCAATTAAAATGCCGTTGCTTTTATTCACCCTTTCGGGGATGCCACCAACCGATGTTGCCAGAACAGGCACACCCATACAAAACGCTTCGTTGATGACCACCGGAAAATTTTCGTAATTACTGAACATCACCAATAAATCGGTATCAGCCATTTCATCAGCAATTTGTTTGCTATCCATCAAGCCGTGAAAAATGATTCGCGATTTGTCAAGGCCGTAATCGTTAGCCATTTCGGTAATCATTTTAAAATCAATACCATCTCCAATAAAATGAAACTCAAAATCATCACGATTTTTCATCCTGTTCAAAGCCCTTACAATTCCCGAAACATTTTTAGAGGCATCTTCAAAACACGAAACATGCAAAAGCTTTTTTCCTGCCGATGGTTTTTTGGTTGAGGTAAGAGTTGACAAAAACGGATCGTCAACCACATTGGCCAGCAAACGGTACTTGTCTGAGTATAAGCGATGGCTTTTCATGGCTTTCATCATATTGTTGGTAACAACGGTAACGGCACCGGCATTTTTTACCACAATGCGAGTCAGTTTCTTTCTGAAAAAACCATTAAAACCATTGGTAAGGCTCAGGTAACGCGACCAATGCTCGCTTATAACAAAAGGAACTCCTTTTATCCATTTATAATAAAGCGCAAGCAAACCCAGCCGTGTTAAAATATGTACATGAACAATATCAAAGCCACCCATTTCATGCCGAATATGTGCGATCCCCTTTAGGTTAGCCTGATAAAAAAGCAGGGCTTTATTAACCGGATTTGAAGCCGCGTTATAATAAACCCTGACCACATGAACACCATCCTCAAGCTTATATTCAACCTCAAACCCATCAATCTGCTTTTCTGTATCAACATGGGTATAAACCGTTCCAACAGTACAATACCGGCTTGCTGCCGCAGCATGACGATGCACAAACAATCCCAACATGGGGTCGTACCGGTGGGGATACCAGCGGGCAAGATTGAGTACCTTTGTTTGCTTTCGGTTCATGGCAAATTAGCTTTTACTTTGCTTTAAAAATTGATTAACCGTTTTTACCGCATTATCAAAACGTAAGTTTCCCTCACCTTTAATGATACGATAATTCAGATGACGTGTTTCAAGCTCCTTTTTATACAACTCAAAAAGTTCCAATCTATTATGGGGATTTTCACGTAAAACGTCAGGCTCCCAGTCAATATCAGGGTAGCAAAGCAGATAGAGGTCGTAAGGATGGTTTTTTATTTCGTTCAGTATCCACGGATGCGTTTTATTATAAACCACATCGCACCATATTTTGGTAACAATGGGTTCGGTATCGCAAAACAGGAGCCTATTGGCTTTACCGGCTACCCTGTTTTCCTGCTGTTTTTGTTGCCGGGCGATAGTTAAAACATCATCAAAAGTATAGTCTGTTCCTTTTTCTTTGAGATATGTTCTTGCATACTCCTTTACCCACACCGTTTCAAAGTGGTCGGCAAGCCTTTCGGCAAGCCACGATTTACCCGTGGATTCGGGACCTGTTAATGCAATTCGTTTAAGCATCGGCCTGTTTTTGCTCGTCAATAATTCTACGCCACGATAGGTATCCCATTATTGCCAGCACCAAAAATATAGAATATTGAATTCCCGTAAATCCGTATCCTTTAACAAAATAGAGCGGTATAGAAACTATATTACCGGCAATCCACAATATCCAGTTTTCAATTTTTTTATTGGCCATCAGCCACATGGCAGAAAAGAAAACGCCTGTGGTAAAGGTATCTAAAAAGGGCGTGGCCATTCTAAAATCGGCAAGATTTCCTGAGGTCAGCTTTTGTATGGCATAATCAACACTTTCTTTAAACCCCAACTTGTTGGGCATCACATCAAAATAACGATAAACCGTAATTACAAAAATGGAGGTAAATATAAAAATACCAGTCGCTTTCAGTTTATCTTTGGTGTTGGTTCGCGAAATGGCGATGTGCGTATTATTGTCGCCAACCACTTTGTGCCACTGATACCAACCGTAAATACTCATCAGCGTGTAATAAATATTGATGATTAAATCGCCGTACAGGTTCCACTGCGACAGAAGGTAAACATAAATCCCCGTACTGATAATTCCTGTGGGAAAAACCAAAATATTTTCTTTGCGGGCATAAAAAACACTGATTACTCCAAACAGTGCCGCCACCACCTCAAGTAATATATTATACCAGGCCGCAGCCTCGTAAGGAGCTGTAAAAAAATGAATTAGTTCACTCATCAGCTTTTATTATTAATGCTTCTCCAAATCAGCATTAATTACTTTTAAAATAAATACCGAATGAGGTAGCTCAAACGATTGATGAATTTCTTTGGTAAGGGCATCCATCACCTCAAAATACTCACCAAAAACCTGCGAACTCATTCCATTGGTTTGAACCGTCAGATTTTCATATTTATTCATTCTGTGGATAAAATCAAGAATGGGAGGTATAAACTCATCTTTTAACGGGTAATAACTAATATCTACTGAAATTTTCATCTATTTAATATTTTATTCTTCGATTTATATTTGCTGTTTTTTTTACACCATGCTACCGCCATGTATCAGACTGTTACACAGCTTGCTGTACCAAACACACCTTTCTCCGTAAATCCAATCAGCAAAAATAAGCTATTTATAAGGCAAAAAAAAGCATTCTCTTAGAAGCTTTATCTTGTCAATAGTTTTAATTTTGCATTTATTTTACAAAAATCGAACAGATGACAAAGAAGTATTTAGTTACCGTAGGTGCTTTTGGCTTTTTAGCTGTAGTTTTTGGTTTTATTGGCGACCATATTTTAAAAGACAAGCTTGTTACCGAAAATTTAGAAAGTTTTAACACCGGGCTTCAATATATGATGTATCACACCCTCGCCTTACTGGCACTCTCCTTTGGCCATAAAATGTTTTCAAAATCGTTTTTAAACGTGGTTTATGTACTGTTTTTTGTTGGCATTGTACTGTTTTCATTTGGGCTGATGATTCAGGCAACCTCCGAATACACTGCCTTAAGCCTTGGACCCATGTCGTTTTTAATACCCATGGGAGGGTTATCGTATATGGCAGGATGGATATACATTATCTATATGGGGTTAAGTTTTAAACATACCAAGAGTCATCACAAACACCATCACTCTCGCTCATCAAGCTCTAAAAGTTCAATAAGTGAAAATAACTCATAACATTACATAAACCTTCGAACCATGTTCATTCCTGATATTGAAAAACAGTCGTCAGAAAAGATAAAAGAATATCAGGAGAAGCAGCTACAAAAACTACTTCCCTATCTAAAAGAAAAATCAGCATTTTACGGTGAGTTGTTTAAAAAAAACAACATCAACATTGATGAAATTAGATTTTTAGAAGACCTCTCAAAAATTCCTCCCACTACCAAACACGACTTACAAACACGTACCAACGACTTTTTATGCGTTGAAAAACGTAAAATTATCGACTATGTAACCACTTCGGGCACATTGGGCAATCCGGTTACCTTTGCCATGACCGACAACGATCTGGAACGATTGGCTTACAACGAGTATATTTCGTTTGCCTGCGCCGGAGTAACCGATGAAGACACCTTTCAGCTGATGGTTACCATGGACAAGCGCTTTATGGCGGGACTTGCCTATTACCTTGGTCTTAGAAAACTCGGCGCCGGCATTATAAGAACCGGCCCCGGATTGCAAGAGCTTCAGTTTGAAAGCATTCAGCGCCACCGGCCCACAGGACTGGTTTCGGTACCATCGTTTATTCCAAAACTGATTAGCTATGCCGAAACGCACAACATTGATTATAATAAATCAAGTATTAAAAAAGCTGTCTGTATTGGTGAGCCTATTCGCAACAACGACTTTAGCCTGAACACCCTCGGCAAAAAAATTACCGACAAATGGAATATTAAGCTTTACTCCACCTACGCATCCACCGAAATGGGTACGGCGTTTACCGAATGTGATGCCGGACGTGGCGGACACCATCATCCTGAAATGATTATTGTTGAATTTTTAAACGAAGATAATCAACCCGTTGCAGCGGGAGAACCCGGTGAAGTTACCATCACTACCCTTGGCGTTGAAGCCATGCCGTTGCTGCGTTTTAAAACCGGTGATATTTGCTACCATCATACCGAACCCTGTTCATGCGGAAGAAATACACTGCGGCTGGGGCCTGTTATCGGGCGTAAAAAACAGATGCTTAAATTTAAGGGCACCACCCTGTTTCCGCCGGCCATTTACGATGTTTTAAACGAGATAGAATGCATTGAGAATTATATCATTGAAGTTTCCACAAGCACACTCGGAACCGATGAAATATTAATTAAAGCAGGATGTAACGAAACAAAAAAGATTTCAGAAAAAACCATTAAAGACCATTTTAGAGCAAGGTTAAGAGTAGCCCCCGAAATAATGTTTTTTTCGAAACAGGAAATTTTAAAACAACAATTTCCATCAGGTAACCGAAAACCCATTACCTTTATCGACAAAAGAGTTTAATCCATGAAAAAAATTGTTTTAAGTCTGTTTGCAATAGCTTCCGTATTCAGTTTACATGCTCAAAATGCAACCGAAGCGTATAAAACACAAGCCATTACTTTTTTGGGGCTTGATTATACTGCCGCCATTTTTGTGGGCACCAATGGCTTTAACGATCCTGCTGCCATAAAAACACTAACCATGTCGTGGAACAGTCTTTTTATTACGGAACCAAACAAATACAATATCCAAAAATCTTTCAAAGTATTAACAAAGATAAATCTTAAAATTGTCAACGACAGAAACAAACAAACCGATTTTACAAACCGCATTACCGATAAACATATTGATTTACCCCATTTAACCGACAGCGATATAGAAACCATCATTAGCGGATACCCCGATTTTAACGAAAAAGGAGTATCGCTTGTTTTTATTGTAGATGCCTACGATAAACGAACCGCAACGGCCTGGTATCATTTTGTGTTTTTTGACAATCTTACTAAAAAAGTATTGCTTAATTATCCCGTTTCGGGTACTGCCGGTGGTGGCGGACTACGAAACTATTGGGCCAACAGCTGCTACAAGGCTATATTAAAAGGTGGAAGCCGGTATAGCGCAACGGCTGAATTTTACAGAGATTATACCAGGTGATAGAAGTTGGACGGAGTAACCTGCCCGCTCGGCATTTTCTTTTTAATCTGTAATTTTATTCAACCCCTACTCATTTTCACAGTATGATTATCTTTGCCATCCAAATAAAAAAGGAAAAGTTTGAAAATTGCGGTTAACACGAGGTTATTACTTAAAAACAAACTCGAAGGGATTGGGTGGTTCACCTACGAATCGTTTAAAAGAATCGTAAAAGCACATCCCGAACATGAGTTTCACTTTATTTTCGACCGCCCCTGGAGTAACGAGTTCATTTTTTCCGACAACGTTATTCCGCACAAAATTTCGCCGCCGGCGCGACATGCCTTTTTAATTTATATATGGTACGAAGTTTCGCTGCCACGCCTGCTTAAAAAAATAAATCCCGATTTACTGGTGTCGCCTGACGCGTTTAACACCTTCCACTCAAAAGTTAAAAAACTAACGGTTATTCACGATCTTAACTTTGAGCATCACCCCGAACAGATGTCCTTTTTGTTCCGAAAGCTTTATAAGTATTACACTCCTAAAATTTGTAAAAGTACTGATAGAATAGCCACTGTTTCCAATTTTTCAAAAAAAGACATCGTAAAACATTATGGTGTTGACGAAAGCAAAATAGATGTGGTTTACAACGGTGCCAACAGCAATTTTTTTCCCATCTCAGAAAATGACAAAACAAAAGTAAGAAACGAATATACCAACGGAAATCCCTATTTTGTTTTTATTGGAGCGCTCAACCCGCGAAAAAACCTCGCCCGCCTGTTTAAGGCTTTCGATAAATTTAAACACGAAGGCCAAAACAGCATTAAATATGTGATAGTCGGTGAAAAAATGTATTGGAGCAACGACATCAAAAATGCTTACGAAAACATGGCCTATAAAAAGGATGTAATTTTTACCGGAAGGTTGGAGCCAAACCAATTGGGCAAAGTGCTGGCTTCAGCCATTGCCATAACGTACATATCTATTTTTGAAGGGTTTGGCATTCCGATTATTGAAGCCTACAATGCCGAAGTACCGGTAATAACCTCAAACACAAGCTCCATGCCCGAAATAGCAGGCGATGCAGCGCTTATCACCGACCCGTTTGATGTAAACAAAATTGCCAAAGCCATGAAAACCATGGCTGAAGATGAAACATTACGCAATAATTTAATAGCCAAAGGCCGAGTGCAAAAATACCGGTTCAGTTGGGATAAAACAGCAGACAACCTGTGGAAATCAATTGAAAAAACAGTAAACAGCAAACCATAAACCAAATATTATGAATATACTTATTTTAGGTTCGGGAGGCCGCGAATATGCCCTTGCATGGAAAATTGCCCAAAGCCCCAAAACAGAAAAGCTATTTATTGCTCCCGGCAATGCAGGCACAGGAACACTTGGCGTTAACCTTCCCATCGAAACAACCGAATTCGATAATATAAAAAAGGCGGTGGTTGAGTACGACATCGATATGGTAGTGGTTGGCCCCGAAAATCCGCTTGTTGCCGGTATTCACGACTATTTTTTAAATGATGAATATCTCAAAAACATTAAAATAACAGGCCCCTTAAAAGCAGGTGCCATGCTGGAAGGCTCCAAAGATTTTGCCAAGCAGTTTATGCTTAAACATAACATTCCAACAGCGGCGTATCAAACATTTAGTCACGAAAACATAGAACAGGGGTTTGCCTTTATCGATTCGCTAAAAGCGCCCTATGTGCTTAAAGCCGACGGGTTGGCAGCAGGCAAAGGCGTGCTTATTCTTCATGACCCGGAAGAGGCCAAAGCCGAACTTAAAGCCATGATTGAAGAGTCAAAATTCGGAGATGCTTCTTCTAAAGTCGTGATTGAGGAATTTTTGTCGGGCATTGAGCTTTCCGTTTTCATCCTTACCGATGGCAACAGCTATGTTATCCTTCCTGAAGCCAAAGATTATAAGCGTATTGGCGAGGGCGACACCGGCCCTAACACCGGCGGCATGGGATCCGTATCTCCGGTACCCTTTGCCAACAAAACATTTTTGGACAAAGTGGAGTCAAAAATTATTAAGCCCACCATCGAAGGGTTAAAAAAGGATGGTATTCCCTACCAGGGCTTTATCTTTTTCGGGTTGATAAAAGTTAATGAAGAACCTTATGTTATCGAATACAATTGTCGCCTCGGGGATCCCGAAACCGAATCTATCATACCACGAATAACCAGCGATTTGGTGGACTTACTGGAAGCCGCTGCCGATGGAACACTGGACAAACAATCCATAAGCATTGACGACCGCTATGCAGCCACGGTAATGCTGGTGTCGGGTGGTTATCCGGAAAAATATGAGAAAGGCAAAACCATTACAGGGCTTGACAGTGTAAACAACTGCATTTTATTCCATGCCGGAACAACCACCGACGTGGAGAGTCTTGATGTAAAAACTTCCGGAGGCAGAGTTTTGGCTGTAACAGCACTCGGCAACAATTTAAAAGAGGCTTTAAATACGGCTTATCAAAATGTTGAAATCATTCAATTTGAAGGCAAAAATTTCCGTACCGACATTGGTTTCGACCTCTGACCAAAACAAATAAAATCCCAATGTGCTCATTCTTCAATAAAGGTTTCTTTACGCAATATGCCACTGTTTTTGTAACAGGCTTATTGCTTTGGCTCCCTTCGGCCTTTATGCAGCCAACCATGGCAACGCCGGATGGCAATTTTGGAACGCTTTTGGGCTTTATTAATTTTTCAGCCATCAATGTACATCCGGTTGTAGCAGTGGTATCGGCTTTTTTATTTGTTTTTATTACCGGACTGTTTGTTAACAGGTTGGCAAACGACTACGGACTTTCAGGAAAGACAAGCACCCTGACCCTGTTGTTTTTTGTATTGCTTACCGGATTTTCCCCTTCTTTTCACCAGTGGTCGGCCTCTGTTTTGGCTTTACCTTTAATTACTCTCCTATTTATTCTTTTGTTTAAGCATTATCACGGCGAAAACAATCTGTTTCTTTCGTTTGATGCGGGATTTGTTACCGGTTTGCTAACCCTTATTTATCCACCATTAGCCCTCTTGATAATTGTTGTTTTAATATCGATGCTCTCTTTTAAAGGAGTGTCGTGGCGAAATTTTCCCATAAGCCTCGTGGGACTTGTTTTCCCTCCTTTTTTAGTGTATGCATACTATTTTTTTACCGGCAACGAAAGTTATTTTTTAAACATTTTTCATATCCATATCGGATTAAATTTCAACCGGTTCTATTTATCTTTATCATTTAATTCAGCATTATTGTGGCTCTCAGCCATTTTTCTTTTTTTCTCTTCCGTTAAAGTTTTACGGCAACAATCAAACTTATCAATTCAGCAGCGCAGTTATTTTTCAATAATTGGAATATCATTATTGATGTTGCTGTTTATTCAGATGCTTTTAAGTTCGCAAACTGAAACAGCTCTTTTGCTTGCACCTGCAGGTGCATTAACAATGGATAATTTAATGACCAACAGTACCTTAAAAGCAAAATGGATAAGTGCTATAATTTTTGTTTTTATTTTAAGTTCCATCGTTAACGCATACCTGCCTTTTGCCCATGTTATTAAATAATTATTACCCCGGAAAAATGGAAGCCGGATGTGATGAAGCCGGACGCGGATGCCTTGCCGGACCAGTATTTGCGGCTGCCGTTGTCCTGCCTGACAATTTTAAAAACGAACTACTTAACGACTCGAAAAAACTCACCGAAAAACAGCGTGACGGGCTACGAAAAGTAATTGAAAAAGAAGCATTGTTCTGGGCTGTTGCTACTGTTAACGCACAGGAAATTGACGATATAAACATTTTAAACGCCTCTTTTTTGGCCATGCATCGCGCCATTGAAAAGCTGAACATTACACCCGACTACCTTTTGATTGACGGAAACAGATTTAAACCCTATAAAAAAATTCAACACCACTGCATTATCAAAGGCGATGGCAAATACCTTTCTATTGCGGCTGCTTCTATCCTTGCTAAAACCCACCGCGATGAGTTTATGAAAAAAATTGATGTTGAATACCCCGATTATCTTTGGAAAAAAAACAAAGGCTACCCTACGTTACAACATAAAATGGCCATTCAAAAACATGGTTTTACGCCCTATCATCGCAGAACATTCAATGCCAACATTCAAACGAAACTGGAGTTTTGAGAAATGCTGTATCGTTATTTTATAGTTAATTTTTCACAAAATTTTAATCTATTTAAAAAAACAGTAATTCATATCTGTTCAAAACAACATCTTTACGCACTGTAATACAACACGTTATCTATCATTGACAGCTCAACCAATACACAACAAAAAAATACAAAAGAACCATGTTTTTAATATATTTGCCTCTTCTTTAAAAACTAATTAATATTAGAAAATATGTCCAAGAAAAAGTATGTTTACCTGTTTGGCGACAGAAAAGCCGATGGTAACACAAAAATGAAAAACCTGCTGGGTGGCAAAGGTGCCAACCTCGCTGAAATGAATTTAATAGGTGTTCCGGTTCCTCCCGGATTTACCATTACAACCGAAATCTGTACCCTTTACAACGAAAAAGGTCAGGATTATGTTGTTGATCTAATCAAAGAGAAAGTTGAAAGCTCAGTTGCTTTTGTTGAAGATATTATGGGTACCAAATTCGGTGACAAGGAAAATCCGTTGTTGGTTTCTGTACGTTCAGGTGCCCGTGCTTCCATGCCGGGTATGATGGACACTGTTCTGAACCTCGGTATGAATGACGAAGCTGTTGAAGGCTTGGTTAAAAAAACCGGAAACGAGCGCTTTGCATGGGATTCGTACCGCCGTTTTGTCCAGATGTATGGCGATGTGGTTCTCGGCATG
>JALVAQ010000466.1 GCA_027011095.1 Bacteroidales bacterium | reverse complement strand
ATACTAATTACCCGTAAACTTTCTCCCGATAATTATCGGGACACCACTCAAGGTGTTTCTTTAACACGACAAAAAAACAAGCGCTTTCTTCCATATGTGTCATTGATTAATTAAATAATAATTAATCAATTAAGATCTTAGGGTGGCTATTGCGGCAGGGTCCACCTCTTCCCATTCCGAACAGAGAAGTTAAGCCTGCCAGCGCCGATGATACTGCTATACCAAGTGGGAAAGTAGGTCGCCGCCAACTTTTTTAAAAGCCTCTTCGCTTTACGCGTTGAGGCTTTTTTTGTGCATATCCAAACTAAATATTAACGCCGAATTGATCGTATCAAGTCAACCTCGCAGTAAGCCTTTGGCAAGGAATTAGGCAAGTGCTATGAGATTACAGAACCAAATTTGCAAATCTGAAAGAACTTATAGCGTAAACAATTCACTATTAACTTTTAATAATTAACCAACTCTTTGAGCAACGCAACAATTGGTTAAAATATAATAATATAGCAAGCATAGCACCGCTCATTACTCCCTTTTTTACTAATTTAGCAGGCTAAAATTTAAAGAAATGAAAGAGATACATGCAAAAATCAATGAGCTTTCGGAAAAGTATAGAGACTATACAGCCTCTAACTTATCGAAGCTGGTGAAGATTAAATCGTTGAGCACGCAAGAGAAGGATGTGCAGTTGGAATTGAAACGGCAAATGGAAGAGGCCGGTTTTGACGAAGTATTTATTGACGGTCTTGGAAACGTAATAGGCCGCATTGGTAACGGAAAAAGAATTCTGGCCATCGACGGACACATGGACACGGTGGATTTTGGCAACCTTGATGCCTGGGAATTTGACCCGTTAAGCGGTGAAGTAAAAGATGGTTTTGTACACGGTCGAGGCTCGGTTGACCAGGAAGGCGGCCCGGCATCGTTTGTAACTTCCGGCAGAATATTGAAAGAGCTTGGCTTTGACAAGGATTTAACCGTTTATTTTGTAGGAAGTGTAATGGAAGAAGATTGCGATGGCCTGCCCTGGAAATATATTGTTGAAGAGGATAAAATCAGTCCTGATTTCGCCATCAGCACCGAACCTACCAACCTGAATATTTATCGCGGTCATCGCGGACGCATGGAAATAGTGGTTAGTTTTTACGGCTTGTCGGCACACGGATCGGCACCCGAAAGAGGAAAAAATGCCATCTATATGGCTTCAAGGGCTGCTCTGGAAATAGAAAAACTTAATGAACACCTTGCTTATGATGAGTTTTTAGGTAAAGGAAGCGTAACCATCTCACAAATGGTAACCGGTGCTCCCTCGTTATGTGCAGTGGCCGATTTTGCCAAAATACATCTCGACAGACGCCTCACCTGGGGTGAAACCAAAGAATCAGCAGTAAAAGAGATTGAAGAAATTGTAAAGGATATGAATGCCAGGGTGGAAGTACTCCAATACAGCGAAAAAGCCTATACCGGTCTTGAGTACGGCATGGAAAAATATTACCCCACATGGAAAATGGAAGAAAACCATCCTGTAGTTCAAACAGGTGTATCAGCATACGAAAACCTCTTTGGCAAAAAACCCGTAGTAGATAAATGGACTTTTTCAACCAACGGAGTGGTTATCAACGGAGTTTATGGTATTCCCACCATTGGCTTTGGCCCCGGTAACGAAGTAATGGCACATGCTCCCAACGAAAAGGTTCCTGTAGATCATCTGGTAAAAGCTTCTGCATTTTACGCAGGCTTTGCGTACGAAATGTAAATTTTATATTCATAGTAAAGCTAAGTGGTTCCCTGTCTGCCGACAGGCAGGCATCTGTTTACAAAGTTTAATATTACTTATGTTTTACAAATTACAAAAAGATGAAGCGAACTTGTCGAATAAATTTGACAAAAAAAATGATTAATAAAGAAAATCTATCATCAGATTTAACGGATTTAGCGAATGTTTTTCGCTTGCGAAAAACTTCCCGACAGCTGTACGGGACGTGTAATCCGTGTAATTCGATGATAAGAAAATTAATTCTTGAATATTTTTACAAAACTATAAAAAGAGATGAAAATAAACGACAGAATAAATTTATTAAAGCAGCTAAAGCCTGCACTTTTTAAAAAAGATTTTTTACTAACATGGGAAAAAAGCGATGACGACCTGAAAGCGGTGTTAGAGATTGCCACTATCCTCAAACAAATGCGCGATGAGAATATCTCACCTAAAATATTTGATTCAGGACTGGCAATTTCTATATTCAGGGACAATTCAACCCGAACCCGCTTTTCGTATGCTTCGGCAGCAAATCTGTTGGGGCTTGCTGTTCAGGATTTAGACGAAAAAAAATCACAGATTGCTCACGGCGAAACAGTTCGCGAAACTGCCAATATGATTTCATTTCTATCTGATTTTATCGGCATTCGCGATGATATGTTTTTGGGTGAAGGCCACAAATACATGGTAGAAGTTGGCCAAGCCCTCGATGATGGTTTTGCACAAGGTGTTTTACCGGTTCGTCCGGGAATTGTAAACCTCCAGTGTGATCAGGATCATCCCACACAAGCCATGGCCGACCTGCTGCACCTGCAACATCACTACGGCTCGTTGGAAGCACTGAAAGGCAAAAAAATCGTTATGAGCTGGGCCTATTCGCCCTCATACGGTAAACCGCTTTCGGTACCGCAGGGTATTATCGCATTGATGACCCGCATGGGAATGAATGTTGAGCTAGCTCATCCCGAAGGATATGACCTGATTCCCGAAATTGTGGACATTGCCCACAATAATGCCAAAGCAAGTGGCGGCAGCTTTAAAATTAGCCACTCCATGAAAGAGGCTGTTCGAGATGCTGATATTGTGTATCCAAAAAGCTGGGCACCCTTTAGTGTAATGCAACAACGCACGGAGCTGCTAAAACAGGGAGACTCAAAAGGCCTCGATGAACTTGAAAAACAGTGTTTGGCACAAAATGCCAATTTCAAAGAGTGGGAATACAATGAGGAAAAGATGAAACTCACTAAGCAACAAGATGCTTTGTACATGCATTGCCTGCCGGCAGACATTACTGATGTATCATGTGATGCAGGTGAAGTGAGTGAAACCGTTTTTGAAAAATATCGCATTCCCACCTATGTGGAAGCCGGTTTCAAACCCTATATCATTGCCGCCATGATGTTTTCCAACAGATTTGAAAATCCGGCAGAAATTTTGGAAAAACTTTTCATCAGAAACAAAAAAAGAGTAGGTGTTTAGCATTTACGAAAACCACCCAAAATGGAATACGATTGTAGTAAATTCAACATCCCCTTATCTCCGTTAACTGCCTTCAGGCCTGAATGGCACAAATTCATGTTATTAATACATTCCATTTTTTCTTCGGGTTGTCAAAGTCAGTAAGAGATACGGTTTAAGTTTAACATACAATTGATATGAGTAAATTGGAGCAACATTTTGAAAGGTTCAGCAAAAGCACCATTGGCAACGAACAATACTTTGAAACGCCTTACGGAAAACAAAAAATGATTTATGCCGACTGGGTGGCAAGTGGCCGGCTATATGCTCCAATTGAAGACAGAATAGCAAATGTGATAGGGCCTTATGTAGGCAACACCCATACCGAAACATCGGAAACGGGAACCCTTATGACCAAGGCCTATCACTACGCTCAGCACAAAATTAAACAACATGTAAATGCCGGCAAAGATGATGTAATTATCATGGCCGGCAACGGCATGACGGCTGTAATTAACAAGTTCCAACGTATTTTGGGTTTAAAAGCCTGTGCCAGGCTGGACGAACAGGGTAACTGCTTAAAAGTAGAGGATATTCCGGTGGTGTTTATTACTCACATGGAACACCACTCCAACCAAACTTCATGGCTCGAAACCATTTGTGATGTTGTTGTACTTGAACCCAATAGCGACAACTCTGTAAATCCTGACGAGTTACAAAGACAGCTTGAGAAATACAAAGACCGGCATTTAAAATTTGGCTCTTTTACAGCTGCCAGCAATGTTACCGGCGTGGAGCCTCCTTACCACAAGCTTGCCAAAATTATGCATCAACACGGAGGATTGGCTTTTGTTGATTTTGCCGGTGCAGCACCTTATGTAGATATAAACATGCACCCTGAAACAGAAGACGAGCATTTGGATGCCATCTTTTTTTCACCCCACAAGTTTTTGGGCGGCCCCGGCTCATCAGGCGTGATGGTTTTTAACAAACACCTGTATAACCGCACCGTGCCCGACCATCCGGGAGGAGGTACCGTTGAATGGACTAATCCCTGGGGAGAACACAGCTATTTTGAAGACATCGAACTACGTGAAGACGGCGGAACACCGGGCTTTTTACAGGCCATGCGAACAGCCATGGCCATTGAGGTTAAAGAGCAAATGGATACTAAACTTATCAGACAGCGCGAAGAGGAATTGGTGCAAAAAGCCTTCGAAGGTTTTGGTAAAATAAAAGGAATGCATATTCTTGCCCAAAACATAAAAAACCGGTTGGGCATCTTTTCCTTTTTTATTGAAGGCATCCACTATAACCTGATTGTAAAACTTCTCAACGACCGATTTGGCATTCAAACTCGTGGCGGATGTGCATGCGCCGGAACTTATGGCCATTTCCTTTTGGGCGTAACTCCCGAAGAATCGCACCGCATCGCCGAAAAAATTGATGCAGGAGACCTTTCCGAGAAACCAGGTTTTGTTAGGGTTTCACTTCACCCCACCATGACGAATACCGAACTTGACACGGTAATAAATGCTACCAAACAAATTACCGAAAACATTAACGTATGGAGAAAAGATTATACCTACAACGCTCATACCAACGAATGGGTTCATCATAATGAACAAAATCGCGATAAACTAATCGAAGGATGGTTTAGTTTAAAGTGATGCCCAACCTGCCTGCCAAATAGGTATCATTAAATTACGGACAAACTAATTTACGTATCACGAGCCTGAATAATTGACACTCCCCTGCAGGTTTACTGTTTTACCATTATTATAGCCTTTGGTTACCACATTGAAAGTAGCCTTTAGATGAGTGGCATCAGCCTCGGTAATGGTAAGTGAACCGGATTGTGATTGGTAAAACTCCTGGTTGTCACCATGTAATATCAATTCGACACCACCCGGATTATCAAAACCACATGTATAGTTTTGCGTATCAGGAGTAAAAGGCATTACAGATACATCACATCCATAAATTACCCCGTCAATGGTAACAATTGCGCTAAAATTTAGCCTTTCATTTTCTTCATCATATACATATTGAGGATTGTCGTCAAAACAGTAACTTTGATTTATATTGCCTGTTGCTGTTGCCTGAATATATCCGGAACAATCAGGGTTTTGAGGATCATCTGTTTTACTACAGGTTGTACTCATCAGCGTAACCATCATCAATACTGTTCCTGCCATTAAAAGAAATTTTTTTGCTTTCATAATACTATTGTTTTTTTTTGATTAGAAAATAATTAAAAACTTCCGTAATAGGTTAACCTTAACAAAGGTAACAATAATTCCTGTTTACGGTTAATTTTTCTCAACTCAAAAATAGGTGCAACTCCAAAGCATTTCAAAACAAAGTGGACAAATGCCAATACTTATTTATTATTCGCCGGTACTTATTGAATATCCGCAAACGAAAAAAAAACAAATAAAAAAGAAAAACAGTATTTTATAAGTAAATTGTAGCGACAACAGGTTCGTAC
>JALVAQ010000465.1 GCA_027011095.1 Bacteroidales bacterium | reverse complement strand
TCCGCATACCGACCCGTTGGCACCCTATGGTGTTGAAAAAGAAAAGATGTTGGCACTGGGCGAAGAGAACAAAAAGCTTTCAGGGTTACTGAGCGAAAGCCTTCAAATATATAAGGCACAGGTGGCTTGGGCAGTGCGAAACGAGATGGCACGTACGGTGGAAGATTTTTTGGCCAGACGCACAAGAGCACTCTTTCTTGATGCTCGCGAAAGCATCAGAATCGCTCCCGAAGTTGCCGTTATTATGGCAAAAGAACTTGGTAAAACCCGCCGATGGAGACTAAGCCAGATTGCTGCCTTCGAGGAGGTTGCAAAAAATTATTTTATTGACGAAGCACAACCTGAATAACAGGTTTTAAAAAAGCACAGGCAAAAACTAATATGATGCAGGAACTTTTTGGGGAATTTTTAGGAACTTTTATTTTAATTTTACTTGGAAACGGCGTAGTGGCCAATGTTAATCTTGAAAAAACTTACAGCCATGGTGCAGGGTGGATTGTAATAACTGCCGGCTGGGCAATGGCTGTGTTTATTGCCGTGTTTGCAACAGCCGATTTAAGCGGTGCCCACCTTAATCCGGCCGTAACCATTGGTCTTGCAACAGCCGGATTGTTTACATGGGTGAAAGTGATTCCCTTTATTTTGGCTCAAATTGCAGGTGCCATGTTTGGCGCCTTTACGGTGTATCTGTTTTTTAAAAAACATTTTGATGTTACCCCTGCTGCAGGCGCAAAAAAAGCCTGTTTTTGCACCGGCCCTGCAATCCGTAATTTCCGAAGTAATTTCTTTTCGGAAATGGTGGGCACCTTTGTGTTGGTCTTTGCGGTTTTAATGATTACCCTGCCACAACTGGAATACAACAGTTTGGGCAGCACAAAAGTGGGCCTTGGCTCTCTGGGCGCATTACCTGTAGCATTGGTGGTTTTTTCCATCGGCATGAGCCTCGGAGGAACCACCGGATATGCCATTAATCCGGCACGTGATTTCGGTCCCCGATTAGTACACTGGATACTACCTCTAAAAAATAAGGATAATACCGATTGGGCTTACGCCTGGGTTCCTATCCTGGGGCCAATTACCGGCGCTGTTATTGCAGCCTTGTTGTATCAGGTTGTGCTTAATTTAAGTTAACAAATGAAAATTATTGCCGATAACAAAATTCCATTTTTAAAAGGTGTGTTCGAACCTTTTGGTATAGAGGTGGAGTATTGTCCGGGCAATGAAATAGACTCTGCCAGGGTAAAAGAAGCCGATGCTTTAATAATCAGAACCCGTACCCGCTGCAACGAAACCCTGCTAAAAGGAAGTAAGGTTAAGTTTATTGCTACCGCTACCATTGGTTTCGACCACATCGACACACACTATTGCAACCATAACGATATTGTTTGGAAAAATGCACCGGGTTGCAACTCAGGTTCGGTAATGCAATATATGGCTTCGGTGCTGACACAATTGGCCTTGCAACAAAATTTCTCCTTTAATAAAACCACCTTGGGAGTGGTTGG
>JALVAQ010000464.1 GCA_027011095.1 Bacteroidales bacterium | reverse complement strand
AAATATAATATAAATAAACGGATATTAACACAAAATAAATAATAATTTAATTGTTTTATACAATCCTATTATACAATGTTTAATAATGGTTTTTGGTAGGTATTGTATTTGTTTGTTTTGTGTCGGTTACTTTCCGATACAAAATTTCGAAAAAATGGAACCCAGTATTTCGTTGGTAGTTATTTGGCCGGTAACAGTGCCGAGATGGTGCAGCGCCTGACGCAAATCGATGGCTACCAAATCGCCTGGTAAACCGTTTTGCAAACCTGTTTCCACCTGGGTAATCGATTCAAGTGCCGATGAAAGTGCTTCATAGTGCCGTGTGTTGGTAACAATGACATCATCATGAAGATTGTTGTTTTTAACTTTTTCAACCAATGTTTCGGCAAGCAGATGAATGTTCTCTTTTCGTTTTGCCGATACAAAAACGGTGTCTAAATCAAGCAGCTCCTTCAGGTGCGGTGGAATCTCTTCCATGCGGTCAATTTTATTACCCACTAAAATAAAATGTTTGTTTTCATCCTGAATGTGTGTTTTGAAATCGTTTAGAATTTCGTTTAACGTGTTTTCGCTTGCTGCGCTGATATCACAAACATATAATATTAAGGTGGCCTGTTCTATTTTGTCGTAGGTTCGTCCGATGCCGATATTTTCCACTTTGTCGTTGGATTTTCTAAGTCCGGCAGTATCGATAAACCTGAAAGTGTAGCCTTCAATAACGATGGTGTCTTCAATGGCATCGCGGGTGGTGCCGGGAATATCCGAAACAATGGCCTTTTCCTCGTTGAGCAGGGCATTTAACAGGGTTGATTTTCCGGTATTGGGTTTGCCGATAATGGCCACCGGAATACCGTGTTTAATAACGTTGCCATATTGAAAGGAGTTTATTAAATGCGTAAGCTCGTTTTTTAGTTCGGTTAGCAAAATAAACAGCTCCTGACGGTTGGCAAACTCCACATCCTCTTCGCTGAAATCCAACTCCAGTTCGATAAGTGATGCGAACTTCAACAGTTTTTCGCGTAGTTCGCCGATTTTATGCGAAAAACCGCCTCTCATCTGATTCAGAGCCACTTTGTGCATCATCTTCGACTGAGAAGCTATTAAATCGGCTACCGCTTCGGCTTGCGACAGGTCCATCTTCCCGTTCAGAAAAGCACGTTTGGTAAATTCGCCCGCCTCGGCCATTCTAACCCCGTGGCGTACAAGCAGCTCAATTATCTTTTGTTGGATATAAATTGATCCGTGGCACGAAATTTCCACCGAGTCTTCACCGGTGTAGGAGTGGGGTGCTTTAAACCACGATACCAGCACTTCATCAATTTCGTTGCCATTATCCGTTATGCTGCCAAAATATAATTTGTGGCTCTCCATGGTTTTGTTTGTAACCTTCTTATTAAGCGGTTGAAACACATTCCATAAAACCTTCAGGCTCTCTTTGCCACTCATTCTTATAATGGCAATGGCACCCGATCCGGGCGCTGTGGCAACGGCACAAATGGTCTCTTTTATT
>JALVAQ010000463.1 GCA_027011095.1 Bacteroidales bacterium | reverse complement strand
ATTAACTCCTGATATTTAATAATATGAAGTTGTTTAAAGCTAATTTCTGGCATACATCGTTTTATTAAAATGTAAATATCTAGACTTTAAACAACTTCATATATTAACAAATCAAACTTCCTACCTTTTGATTTTATTTTTAGTTGTGCGTAAAGAAATACACCTGCCCTTGTTCGGAATTGGAACCCACATCTTTTTTATAAGCCCCAACAATGGCATAATCTCCGCTAATGGCTGCAGCATTGCCAAAATAATCATCTGTATCCCCATCGCTACCAGTTAGCCCTGCCTGCTCGTTCCAGGTTGTCCCGCTACGATAAAAAATGTAGGCTTTTCCCTGTTTGGAATTACCACCCCCATCGGCTTGATAAGCTCCAACAATAGCATAGTTACCATTAATAGATACACTTATTCCAAAGTAATCACCATCAACACCATCGCTGGCAGTTAATCCTGTCTGTTCGCTCCAGGTTGTTCCACTTCGATAATATATATAAGCTTTACCCTGATCGGAATTACTACCCACATCTTTAGCATACGCACCAACAATTGCATAATCTCCGTTAATAGAGGTGCTGATACCGAATAAGTCAACTCCGGCCCCGTCAGATGAAGTTAGAATTGCCTGCTCGTCCCAGGTAGTTCCGTTACGGTGAAATATATATGCTTCTCCCTGAGCCGCATTGCTCCCCACATCTTTAAACATGGATCCAATAATAGCATAGTCACCATCCATTGCAACACTACACCCAAAGCGCGCACTTGATTCGCCGTCTGATGCGGTTAAGTCAGCTTGCTCGCTCCAGGTAGTACCACTACGATGAAAGATATAAGCTTTTCCCTGATCGGAGTTGCTACCCACATCTTTATATGATGCTCCAACAATGGCATAGTCGTCATCTATAAAAACAGACTTACCAAAAAAATCTCCGGAGGCAGCATCGGACGCTGTCAAAATTGCCTCCTCCGTCCATATTGTTGAGCTACGATGATAAATATAGGTTTGTCCTTGTCCGGAATTGCTTCCAACATTTTTGCTGAATGCCCCAACAATAGCATCGTCTCCACTAATTGCAACACTACAACCAAAATAATCAGATGATGCTCCATCCGAAGCGGTTAGAATTGCCTGTTCTTCCCAGGAGGAACCATCACGATAAAAAATATAGGCTTGTCCCTGAAAGGTATTAGCCCCCACAGTTTTAGCACATGCTCCAACAATGGCATAATTGCCATCAATTGCAACACTATACCCGAATTTGTCACTTGAGGCACCATCGGAGCTGTTGCTGCTTTGCGATTCGTGGGTTGTGTTGTCGCCCCATCCGCCGTTACTTTTAGTGAGCGAAACCCATTGTGTGCCGTTGTAGCCTTCAAAATCTTCGGTAGTGGTGTTCCAGCGTATCATACCCGATTGGGGAGTGGCTGAAGTTGAACCTTCGCCAACCTTGATTACCCCATTTACATCCAACTCGGCTTGCGGGCTTGCCGTTCCAATGCCCACACTGTCGTAATCGGTGTTATATATCCTGGTTCCCGAAACAGTCCATCCGCCACCATTCAGGTCTTTACCGTCGGTCCACGATGCATTTCCGCTGTTGTCGGCTGCCAACACATAACCCGATGCTTCGTTGCCATCAACATATTGCATGGTTCCCTCCACACTGAGAGTGGCACTGAGTGTGGAGGTTCCAATGCCAACTTTATTATCAGAAACAACAAAAGTGGGGTCGTTAACTATTGTCTCTTCCATCATTTCCATTTCGTAAATACTTATGTAGTTGTTTGCTGTGCCATTGTTGTCGATAATTTTTAAACGATAGTATCGATAGTCAACCGTGTTGGTAAAGTTATAGGTTTTCCACCCTGTAACCACCCATCCCTGTCCCGCCTTGGAGTCAAGGGTTGTCCATGTTGTCCCGTCATTGCTGCCTTGAAATTGCCAGGTGGAGGGTGAGTTGTCGGTGGTTACCGATGCATCGTAAAAAATTTTGTACCTGCCAACACTTTTCGCGTTGCCCGAACCCAAATCATATTGAATCCATGCAGGCAACGTATTATTGTTGCTCCAATAGGTAGCTACATCGTTGTCAAAGGTGTTGGTAACAGGCTGTCCGGGATACTCTTCGGAAGCGGTGGCAGAGCCTCCGGTACAAACATCTGAACCATAGCTGCCTGTATAATCTAAGGTTGCAACTTCAAATTTACCGGAAGGTGTGCTGGTGCCAATACCCACCGAATAGGTTGAGTCCACATACAGTGAGCTGCCTGACGAGCGCCACTTGCCAAGCTGTTCCCAACTGTTGCCCGAATATTGGTAAAAAGTGCTATCGTCGGTAATGAAAACCAATAGGCCGGTAGCAGGAGAGGCAATTAAATCGCGTTGTGAAGCGGTCATGCGGGGAATTAATAATCCTGTTGTGGTGGATTGAACATCAAGCATGGCAGAAGGGTCGCCTGTAGAACCATCGCTATTAACGGCAACCTGAGCTTGTGCATTTGTAATGGTTAAAATACCTATTACAATAGGGATAAGGAGGTGAATAAATTTTTTCATGGCTTTTTAGTTGATTTTTTATGTAAAACTAAGGGATGTCAAAGCCCGAATCAAGCCACAATTAGTGTACGGCACGTTTGTAATGATGAATGGTTGAAATTGATTAGTAAACGGAAAGATTTTAAGCCCACATGTCGGCACAAAAAAACCCGCTTCTTTACAAAGCGGGTCTTTTTAAAGTAATAAACAAACAACTATTTTACAACAGAAGCTTTTTTAACCGATCTGCCGGCAGGAGTTTCAATGCTGTAAAGGTAATAGCCCGAAGGAAGATTTTCGGCATTCCATACCACCTTATGTTCTCCGGCGGCATAAACGCCATTGGCTAAAACAGCCACAAGACTACCCGTAACATCGTAAACATTTATGGTAACCTTTTGCGAGGTTGCAAGGTTAAACCTGATAGTTGTTGATGTGCTAAACGGGTTTGGCATGTTTTGTGACATTAACGGTGCCTCATCATTTTCGATGATGCTGTTGGCCACATTGGTTGCTCCGGGAGTATAAGTAGGCATAAATTCCCAGTCAGCGCTTCCATCGGGATAACGTCCATACGAAATGTCAGTAGTTTGATCGCCATAGGTGATTGAATCAAGAACCTCCTGATCGGGATTCCAAAGTCCAACCTGTTCGCCACCGCCACTTAATTTAAAATTAAGGTTGAGCACCGAGCTTTCCTGTCCTTTGTTGGCATAAAACAAAATATATCCGTGAGCCGGTACGGTTACCGAATCGGGATAGGTTGAAGGAATGGCATACATGGCATCCGGGTCGGTTAAATCGTCGGCCATGTAATAGCCTGACAGGTCAACGGCATCGTCGCCTGCGTTGTAAATTTCAATCCAGTCAGGATAATCGCCCTGCGGACCGGCAAAAGCAGAATCGTTGCTTGCCATAAACTCGTTGATGTACAACTGAGCCGAAGCACTTTGGATACCTGCAAAAAACATAATGGCCAAAGCCAAAATAAAAGTGTAAGATTTTTTCATAGACTACAATTTTTAATGATGAATAATTTGGTTTAAAATTAACAATTTATTTTTTTGTTTTTATTTTTTTCAGGAAATTATTTCAACCCTTTTAATACCCTGTTTTGAAGCGGTAATCCGATACGCTTTTATCACGCTTTGCCCCTCTGACGAATAGCGCATAATTAAATTAAAATAGTAAACCCTGTTAACATTAATTTGTTTTAACCCGCGTTTGCCCACATAATAGATTTCTTTTTCGGGGTCATCCATTTTTTGGGTTAAATCCCAGATGTTGAATCGTAAAATTTGTGTTATCCCTTCAAAATCTTCCAGTTGCTCCCGGTTTTCAAATAGCGAAATCTGATTTCTGAATAGCATCACTTTTTCTGTCAATATTTCAATATCCAAATCGGTTTTACGCATTTGCTTTCTTGTGTGTAGGATGTCGTCCGGTAGATTTCGTTTTTTAATAAAGTGAAAACTCTCCTTAAGTAAACCCATTTTTTTATTTCCGTTATTAAAGATGGTTGTTTTATAGTCGGAAAAAAATTTCTTATGCTTTTTATCGAGATACAGGCGCATTAACTCTTTAATCCGATCTTTAAACATATAACTGATTACCAATGCAATAAAAAATGGCATCGACAACCGCCCGTAAACCATTTGTGATAAAAAGGCTACGCCGGTGGCAAAAACCATGGCAATGCCCGCAGCTACAGCAAATAAAATTTGTTCGGCCAATACGGCTTCACGCCTGGTGTCGGTATTTAAAAAGAGGTTGCTTTCGATTTGTTTTTTTAGCATGCTGTTTCTATGAAGAACATCCTGGTTGGCTTGTTTCATACCAACTATTGAAGGGTAGCTCATCTTTTTTCGATACTGTGTTTCGTTGTAAGCAATTTCAATCAACTGTTCGATTTGCTCCTTTAGTAAATCTTTCTTTTTAAGTTTTTCAAGGAGCACAAAAATATGCTTCTCTAATAACAGACTTTGATATTCGTCGGCAATTTTGAATAATTTAAAGGCTTTGTTGTTGTTAATAATATTAAGCTTGGGCCTTAAACCTTTAAATTTCTCCCTGACTTTTACCGATTGCAGTATGAATTCGTTTACCAGCACTTTCTTGTCATCGTAACTCTTAACCCCATTAATGTGGTTTATTAAATGCCGCATCGATGAGCCAAAAATGGAGCACATACGTTTAACTTGTACTTCATATTCATCAAACGAATTGCTGTCGCGAACATCGGCAAGTTGTTCTATGCTGTTATTTAGCCGGGAAAATGGACTTTTTTCTCCGTTTACAATTTTACCCAGTAAATAATCGGGAGTGGTAAGGCGAATGTTGGTTTTTAGTGCCCGGTAAAAATCTTGCCTCGTATAGTTTTGACGATTTACATCAAGGCTTTGAGGCATAAACAGATACATCTCAACCTTAAAATCCTGAGGCTTATGCTTGTCTTTTGAAGCAGGAAATTCCAACTTCATTTCAAAGGCCATCCGGTCGTGTCGTTTTACTGTATCTCGTATTTTCATTGCAAAAACAAAATTAGCCCATTACCCTGGCAGCACCTATTAATAAGGCTCAACAAATAATCTACATTTACGATACATATTTATCAATTAAAATAAATCAACCCCTACAATGAAATCCTATTACATTGATATTCATTTACATGCGCCAATTCTGTACCTCTACACACATAACATTTAGCTAATAAAAAGTTGACAGCTTATATACGTAACTTTTACTAATTTTGAAGACAGAATAAAAAATCAGGGGTTATGTCAATACTTTTTAAAAATGTAAAAGAGCTGGTGCTTGAGGTTGATGAGTTTCTTTCGACGGTAGAACAGGGAGTACTTATTTTCAAAAAAGGAGTTTACAATTATTTGGATAAACAGGAAGAGGCATTTTTTGATAACATAAAAAACATTGAAAGACTGGAAGCTGTTGCTGATAAATTACAGCGTAAGATCGACCGTGAATTGTATTTACACTCCATCCTGCCCCAACATGCCAGCGATATTGAAGAGATGATTGACAAGGTGGACGAAATTATTGATGCCGCCAAAGAGAGCCTGTATGAGTTTGATGTGGAGATCCCCTATATTCCGGATGAGTTAATAAACGATTACAAACGGTTGGTGGATGCGTCGGTGGATGCGGCGTCAGCAGTTTTTCCGGCAGTAACAACTTTTTTCAGAGAGCCTGTTAAGGTTAAAGGGATGTTAACCAAGGTTTATTTTTACGAAAAGGAGAGCGATAAGCTTTCAAGAAATATAAAACGCAGGCTGTTTCACGAAATGGATGACTTAAAATTAAGTCAGAAAATCCACTTGCGATATTTTGCTTTGCACATCGAAACCATTTCGGACAAAGCCGAATTGCTGGCCGATTACCTTTCCATCAATGCTTTGAAATTTAACTTATGATTACACTGCTTTTCTTTTTATCAAGTGGACTGTTTCTTGGTTGGTCGTTGGGGGCCAACGATGCTGCCAATATTTTTGGCACAGCAGTGGGGTCGCGCATGGTAAAATTCAGGCAGGCAGCTATTATAGGTAGTATTTTTGTAATTATTGGTGCAGTTGTTCAGGGGGCGGGAGCCAACGACACACTGGGAAAGCTTGGGAGCGTTTCAACGTTGGCGGCAGCCTTTACCGTGGCGCTTTCGGCGGCAGCAACCGTGTATTGGATGACGAGGTTACGGCTACCGGTTTCAACTTCACAGGCCATTGTGGGTGCTATTATCGGCTGGAACTTATACACCAACAACCAAACCGACTTTCAGACCCTGACAAAAATTGTAACAACCTGGATTTCAGGGCCTGTGTTGGGTGGTATATTTGCCGCTCTGCTTTATATGTTGACACGAAAAGTACTCAACCGGGTGCGGTTCCATCTTTTTTATCGCGATGTAACCATCCGGCTGGGATTAATACTTATTGGCGGCTTTGGCGCCTATAGCCTCGGTGCCAACAATATTGCCAACGTAATGGGTGTGTTTACCACGGCAGTACAGTTTCCTGATATCCACTTTGGTATTATCACTTTAAGCGGAACACAACAGCTGTTTGCCATTGGCGGGGTGGCCATTGCCATTGGTATCATCACCTATTCGAAAAGGGTGATGGAAACGGTGGGCAACACATTGATGCCGCTTACTTCGGAAGCCGCATTGGTGGTGGTGCTTTCGCAGGCACTGGTACTTTTTATTTTTTCGTCGCAATCGCTTTCCAATGCGCTGGTTTCATTGGGACTGCCTCCCATTCCTTTGGTGCCGGTTTCCAGCTCACAGGTGGTAATTGGCTCCATTATCGGCATTGGTTTGTTAAAAGGAGGAAAGCAAATCAAGTACAAAGTGCTTGGGCAAATAAGTGTTGGCTGGATTGCCACACCGGTTATTGCCGGTATTGTCTCCTTTTTTCTATTGTTTTTTATTCATAATGTATTTAAGCAGGATGTGGGCTTTAAAACCGTTATTAATTCTGAACCTGTTTCGCAGCAACGGGTTTCCAACAAGTTGAATACTGCCGACACAATTGTAATGCATCAAACAAAAGAGATTGACAAAACCGTACAAAGTGGCGAAGGTGAGTCATCATTAAATTATGGTTGGGTGGTGAGCATGTTTTTGTTAATAGTGTTGATGGGTGTTGTTTACTATTTCTTTTTGCGAGAGAGAAGGCTGCGAGAGAAGGAACAGGATAAAATTGATGAGCTGGAAGACTTTATTGCCCTCAAAGCAAAATCGCTGGAACAAGAAGCAAAACGCTATGAGGAGGAACACCAGAATTTAGATAAAGAGCTAAAATACCAGCAAAAAGAGATGGTGAACATGGCCATGAATATCATCAGGAAATATGAAATTGTTGGCCAGATAAAGGATGATATTAACAAAATAAAAAAGAGTGTTAAAGAGGATGAAACCCGGAAAGCACTCAATAAAGTGATTTTAAAAATCAACCAGAACCTGCTTTTAGACCGTGATCGGGAGAGCTTTCAAATGCATCTGGAGGAACATAACAGCAACTTTATGCATCGACTTTCGGAAGCTTATCCGGGTTTGACTGAAAACGAAAGGCGCCTTGCCACCCTGCTTAGGATGAATCTGTCATCAAAGGAGATTG
The DNA here is from genome assembly GCA_027011095.1 of Bacteroidales bacterium. Classification (GTDB taxonomy): domain Bacteria; phylum Bacteroidota; class Bacteroidia; order Bacteroidales; family F082; genus B16-G9. The sequence goes on along the minus strand of JALVAQ010000463.1, from coordinate 10,438 downwards.
CATCCATATTAAACATTTCGCCAAAAAGTGTTGAAATGAACCGGTATCGCTTGCGTAAAAAGTTACAAATACCTCCAAAAGAAAACCTTACGCAGTTTATAAGAAGTTTTTGATTAAATCCTTGACACCGAATCGCGAACAACCACAAGGCGCTCCAGCAAACCTTCTAAAAGGTCAAGTTTAAGCATATTGGCGCCATCGGATTTTGCCACTACGGGGTTTGGATGGGTTTCTAAAAACAGGCCGTCAACACCAACGGCAATGCCTGCCAGTGCCAGGGTTTCAATCATTTCGGGACGACCACCGGTAACACCGGAGCTTTGGTTGGGCTGCTGCAACGAATGCGTAATATCCAGCACAACCGGAAAGCCCGCTTTTTGCATTTCGGGAATATTCCGATAGTCGATTACAAGGTCGCCGTAGCCAAACATATTTCCCCGTTCGGTAAGCATCACATTACTGTTGCCGGTTTCCACCACCTTTTCAGCGGCAAATTTCATGGAAGGCCCCGAAACAAACTGCCCCTTTTTAATGTTGACAGCCCTGCCCGTTTTGCCGGCAGCAACCAACAATTCTGTTTGGCGACAAAGAAAAGCCGGAATTTGAAGTACGTCAACATATTGCGCCGCCATGTTAGCTTCGTCAACGGAGTGAATATCCGTTACCACCGGAATGTCAAAGGTTTCTGAAACTTTTCGCAATACCTTTAGTGCTTTTTCATCACCGATACCGGTGAACGAATCAATCCGCGAACGGTTGGCTTTTTTGTAGGAGCCTTTGAAAATAAAAGGAATTCTAAGCTTGTCGGTGATGGCGACAATTTTTTCGGCAATGGGAAAGGCCATCTTTTCGTCTTCAATAACGCATGGGCCGGCCATTAAAAAAAAACGATTGGTGTCGGTATATTTTAAGGTTGAGATGGGTGGGAACATAATGTTGCTATTTTAATTTATTGCTAAAAAAGAATATAATTTTGCTTAATTTAACCAGATTGTTTTGTGTCATTCTGCGCTTTTTCTATTTTTATTATTTCAATTAAGTAATTCGATTTTGAGGTAAATTCTTTTTTGAGATTTCCCAAATCATTTCATAGTCAATTCCAAAATACTCATGCGCGATTAGATTTCTAAGACCATACATTTTTCGCCACGGGATTTCAGGGTGCTTTTTCTGAATTTCAGTTGGAATGTTTTTCGAGGTTTCTCCAATAACCTCAAAGTTTCGGATTATTGCATCCACAACAATATAAGTTTGTTTAAACTTTTTAAAATCAAGTCCAAGTAAATATTCTTCAATTCTTTCCATTGATTGAAGCATATCTTCTAAATATAAAATGAACTCTCTTTTAATTTAGTTTCTATGGCAATATTGGTTTGCATGTTACAAATGTACACATTTTATTATAGTTTCAAATATTTTTCCCGGCATGACAACAAATATAAGTGTGGTTTTTATGAAACCTCATTAATACCACGCCGGCTAACCAAATAAACGCCGGTAAATATCAGCAATGCAGCAACCACCTCAACCCACGTTAAAACATCTTTTCCGGCGGCCATGGCTACAACTGTGGCTAAAAAAGGTTGCAAATAAATATAGGAGCTGTTTACCGTTGGGCTTACCAGTTTAAGGGAGTAATTGTTTAGCAGGTAGGCAAGTACCGTGGTAAATAATACCACATAGGTAACCGACATCCAAATATTAAAAGGAATGGCCGCATAATTAGTGTGCAATGCCAACGGCAATGAAACCGGAATTACATAAACAAGGCCGAAAGTAAAAACCCATTTCATTACGGTAAGTGCCGAATACTTTTGCATCAAAGGTTTTATTAGCACCAAAAACAGGGCATATGATGAGGCGTTGATTAAAATAAACAGGTTCCCCAAAAAAGTACTACCTGAAAATGAAATGTCGCCGTTTTTTAAAATAAGCCATAGAGCACCTGAGCTTCCAAGTGCAATTCCGGCAAGCTTTAAGCCGGTTAGTTTTTCTTTTAAAATAAAGTGTGCAAACACCAATACCAAAATGGGAGTTCCCACCATTATAATAGATGCATTGATTGGGGTGGTGAGGTTAAGCCCCTCAAAAAACATGATTTGATTTAACGCAATACCGAAAAACGAAACCAAAAGTAGTTTTAGTAAATCTTTTCGGGCAACTTTTTCTTTTTTAAAAAAAGAAGCAACAATCCAGAAAACCAAAGTTGCACCGGCCACCCTGAACAAAATAATGGTACGTGGCGCCATATATTCGGGCATGATACCCTTGGCGATCACATAATTAAGTCCGTAAATAAGGTTGGCGCCAACAATGGCAAGATGAGCCGGTAGTGTTTTCTGCGCTGTTTGCATTGGCGATTAAAACGGCAGGTCGTCGGTGGTGTCGCCCGCTTCCATTTCGGGGGGTGGCAGTTCGTTACCAAAATCGCCTGGTAATTCACCCGGAGGCGGGTCTTCCCCGGCAACGCGTTCGATGCGCCAGGCTCTTACATCGGTGTACCAACGACTGTTAAATTCGCGCGATTCAATATTCACAGAAACATTCAGCTGGTCGCCTTCGCTTAAATTATCCAGCATCGAAATTTTATCGCCCCAGCAAACAATACATATTTTTTTTGGATATTGTTCCTGTGTTTCAATTACAAATTGTTGCTTTTCCCAGCGGCCGTTTCTACCTTCACCGCTCTCTTTTTGAAGCTTTTGTATCAAGCGTCCTTTTAGTTCTACACTCATAATTCAAATTTTTTACAAAAGTATATAATTAATTAAATATTGGTGAGGTCGTGTTAAAGTATATTATGACGAATAAACTTGTACGGCTAATTCATGTTTTGATATGGCTAAATCCCGGAAACAAAATAATGTTTTACGCAAAAAACCTATCTTTGCAATTTAATGCACTGTTGAAATGGAACAGCACGAAATAAAGCTTGAAATTCCAAAGGTTTTTCAATCGGATGCCGATGAAAAACCTTTTGAAACCTGTGTGGTATGTGGTAAAGATTTGCTTCACAGTCAAGAGACCTACATGATAGAAAAGGTGTTTAAAACCTATGAGGGACACGATTTTAAATCGACGGTGTTTGAATTTGCCATTTGCTCCGCATGCCATCAAAAAATGCAGGAGGGTATGTCGGAAGAGTCGATGCAAAACATGCAAAATTATTATCAAAAATTTATTGAGCAGCGTGGTAGCAATGCCATTATGATTGATTTGCGTACCTTCGACATCAACCAATGGCTTAGCAAATGTTTTTTTAAGGAAACCCCTGTAAGCAATATGGAGGAATATCAGGTGGTAGGTATGTTTCAGGGCGACAAAATGCTGCTAAACCAACCTCCTATGGTTATAGGATATGAGGCCATGGAAGAGATGGCCGAGCTGCTGTCGAAACAAACAAGAGACGAAATGAATGGCTTCCGCGAGCAGTTTTTGGGGCCGCCTCCCGAGTTCAGCGAATTTATTTATGGTAAAAAACTTATCATGGTGTAATATTTTTGCTGTTTTCCTGTTTTTATGTTTATATGAAGAAAATTATTTTATCAATCCTTTTTGCAGGATTTATGTTTACAACTATGGCACAAAACGCACTTGACACGGCAACATTCGGAAACGGTTGTTTTTGGTGTTCCGAAGCAATTTTTCAACGTTTGAAAGGTGTAGAAGAGGTTACTCCCGGTTATGCCGGAGGCAGCGAAAAAAACCCTTCCTACGATTTGGTTTGCTCCGGCACCACCCGATATGCTGAAGTTATTCAACTGACTTACGATCCTAAAGTAATTAGCTACAGGGAATTGCTGGAGGTATTTTGGAAAACCCACGACCCAACAACACTTAACAGGCAGGGTGCCGATGTGGGAACGCAATACCGGTCGGTAATATTCTACCACAATCAACAGCAAAAAGAAACTGCTACATTTTATAAAAATGAACTTGACAAAGCAAAAATATGGAACAAGCCCATTGTTACCGAAATTGCACCTATAACAAACTTTTATCCCGCCGAAAATTACCACAACGATTACTACAAAAACAATCCCGGCAACGGATATTGTAATTTTGTAATTACACCCAAAGTGGAGAAATTTGAAAAACTCTTTAAGGAGAAACTAAAATAAGATGCATCAAATTGAGCCTTTTTACAATTGGCAGGAGCTGTACAGCGCTTCTAAGGATGTTCGTTCGCCCTTTTACGGGCGACAGTATAGCGAAACGTTGTGCCATAACACCATTTACAACCATTACATTCATCCGCAATGGGATGAATTCGGCTCGCAAACACTCTACCTGAAAATATTGTTTGCCGACTATGACATGGAATTTGCCATAATTGAGCTGATGGGTGAGTGGAACGATGTTTTGTACAACGACGTTATGTTTTTATACAGGGATGTGGTTGAACATTTGATAAACGAAGGAGTAAAACACTTTGTGCTTATTGGCGAAAACGTGTTGGATTTTCATTCGGATACAGATGACTATTTAGCAGAATGGTTCGACAACATCGAAGAGGGGTGGATCATCGGTATCAATTTCAGGCAACATGTAATTGACGAGTTTAAAAATGCCAATCTGGACCAGTATATTGCTTTTTACGGACAGTTTGACGAAGTGTTGTGGCGCAGCGTGCAGCCAAAGCAACTTTTTGTACTACTTGACAATTTGATAACAAAACAGTTGGGAGCGTAATGGATAAAAAGGGTGCCATTATAAAAATTTTCGGCAAAGTGCAGGGGGTTGGCTTCAGATATTACACTCAACAAAAAGCCAGTGAGCTGGATGTGAACGGTTTTGTGCAAAATCGCCCTGACGGAAGTGTTTATATTGAAGCTGAAGGCACCGAAGAAAACCTGGATGCTTTTATACTTTGGTGTAACGAAGGGCCGGCATGGGCACGGGTAACCAAGGTGCAAATTCAACGAACACCGCCGTTTGGTTACGAAAAATTCTCAATAAAATAAAATCAACTAACTATGTTTACTGCCAAAGAGATTGCCGATTATTACAATACCACCCAAAACCACTACCAAAAATGGTGGAAACTAAACGACAACCTGTCGCTGCATTATGGAATATGGGATGAAGGAATAAAATCATTTGACGAGTCGCTGAGAAATACCAACCGGATTCTTATGGAGTTGTCAGGAATAACATCGGCTGATAAGGTGTTGGATGCCGGCTGCGGTGTTGGAGGGGCGGCTCTTTTTATTGCCGAAACCAAAAATGCCCGGGTTACCGGCATCACCCTCAGCGAAAAACAGGTTGAGTTGGCCCGGCAAAGTGCCATTCATAAAAACCTGACGGACAAAGTTGCATTTGAGCTGATGGACTATACCCACACCTCCTTTGCCGACGAATCGTTTGATGTGGTGTGGGCTTGCGAAAGTGTTTCGTCGGTAACCGATAAAAACCTGTTTATAAAAGAGGCTTTCAGGTTGTTAAAAAAGGGTGGCAGACTTATTTTGAGCGACTTTTTTCAGTCGGTTGAAAATCAGCCTGACAAGCATCAGTGGGTAAAAAAATGGGGAGCAACCTGGGGTATCTCCAACTTCGACACACAAAAAGCTTTTGTTAAAAAACTGGATGCACATGGTTTCATCAAAATAAACACCATCAACTATACCGATAAAATAGAAAAAAGCGCCAGACGGATGTATTATGCTTCGCTGTTGGGTGCCTTGCCGTCGGAGTTGTACAACCTGACCCATCCCAGGGTTTCGTATTTTGCAAAAAATCATTATAAATGTGGCTATTACCAGTATAAAGCGCTAAAAAACAATTTGTGGCAATATTTTGTTGTGATGGCTGAGAAGGGGGTGTAGTTGCCGTTGTTGTGCAGTGTTATTTTATTGAATAATTTGTTCCGGCTCCAATTCCATATTTTTCAATTAAATTTTCATTGAATAGTTTCGTTAATATTCGTTTTACTGTTGGGTTAGGTATATGCAATTTATTTGCAATTTCACCCGATTTAGTTCCCGGATTACTTTCAACATAAGTAAGGATTGATTTTTCTTTTGGTGATAGTTTTGCTTTTACTCCTTTAACTTCTAATTTCTTCATTACTCATTTTAGAGCCTTCTATTCTTGTAGATGCTCCAACACTTCTGACTGTTGCTATATTTTTAAGATGTTTTAAACTTTGTCCTTCTCGCTTTTCAATACTTGACTAGGAAGCATCAAATCTATCTATTTTACTTACAATTCTTAGTAAATTCCAGTCTAAATTTAATCTGAATACGTAAACTTTATCAATCATACTGCAAATTTACTAAAATTAATTTATTTTGATACGATATGATACGAAAGTATTCGATTTTGATACGATTTTTTATAATACTGCGTAACGTGTTTGGTTATGGTGCATGCCGCATTTTTACTTCTAATTTTCTTTACTTGTAATTCCCTCCAAATATACAACTATCTTTCTTAATTACAAGTAAATGAGGCATGCACTATAAGCCGTTGTTGGCATTTCGTTGTTTATTTTTCAATGTTTTTTATATCATTGTTATCTCGTTTTCCTAATTCTTTTGCATTCATTGATGAAATTACTTTTTTGCCAGTTTTCTCTTCAATTTCTTTTCTTGTATTCCCTGCAATAGTTCCTCCTTGTTTTGCAATTATTTTGTTTTCCGTAAATGTTTTAGGCTTCCTTTCCTTTGAAATCTCTTTTGTTGTTGCTTCTGCTAACATATTAAGTACCAATTCCAAATTGGTCATGTTATCTCTAAGGTTTTCTTTTTTTAGATTCTTGAATTTTTTGTATTCCTTGGTGTTAAATCCTGACCATGCTTTCGTAATTTCATTAGTTAGAATTGCGTATTCCAATCCTTTCTTTACGCCACGCAATTCCCATTCGTCAGTTAGTTCTTTTCGGACTTCAATACTTTTTAGGCGTTGGTTAATCCAATTCTTTGAATATCCTTTCTTTAGATATGTTTCCATTGCGCGGTCAAATGCAAGTTCTGGGTCTTCTGTCTCTTCAATTCTTTCGTAGCCAACTTTTGCCAGCCAAACTTTAAAAGGTTCTGCTTTTGGTGAAGGAATTGATTGTATAAGTCGTAATAATTGCTCAGTGTCAGCGACATCAGTTAGTCGCATTTTGCCATCAACTGCTAATAATTTCAAACGGCTACAATTTGTAGCCACTTCACTTCCTTCTTTTTTAAGTCTGGTTTTCAGGACACTCCAATACTTTCTTGGATTTTCACTTTCAGTTAAAACACCAATTACATCAATAATGGAGAAATACCATTTTTCTGTTCTAGTGTCCCAGTGAACCCGAACTCGTTGGTCTTGAAATAATTTTATTGCATTTTCTTTTGTCATATTTTCTTTTCAAAAATTCAACTTCAAAATTAACAAATTATTTTTGTCTGAATTAGTATTTTGGAAAACGGATTTTTCACAATGAATGCCAATGGTTTAATAACAACACCTAAAGTTTCTATAACAAACCTTACACGGTAACAATCCTTTACTTACTATTGTTAACAACCACTATTTTCCAAACAGATTGTTTGCCGTCAATAATTGTGGATATCAGATAGGTTCCTGCGGAGAGGTTATATGGATTAATCGTAATTTCGTGAAAGCCGGTTTTAACCTTTGGTTTTTCAATCAGCTTTCCGGTTATATCGTAAATAGTAACTTCAGCATTACTCAATGGGGTGTTTCCCGTTAATATATGAATTTCGCGATGAATTCCGTTGCCGATAATAAAAGGATTGGGATATATGTTGCCTATAACTTTAATATACTCTTTTCTAACAATTGAATCGGCATTTTCGTCCGACGAAGCCACCAATTTTACACTATAAGTACCCGGCTTGTCGTAATAAATAAGGCCGGGGTTTTTTTCGTTTGATTCCGCCGGAACGCCCCCCTCAAATTCCCAACGATAATAAGAAATATTTCCCTCTGACAGGTTGTTAAACTCAATGTAGCTTCGTTCAATTATTTTGGTTACTTCGCTGTTAAAGTCGGCCACAACAATATTACTGCCTTTAAAATAGCCATCCCATTTAACAGCCCCTGTGTTAAGGGGATCAAGCCATGGCTGTAACTGATTGGCAGATACAATTCCGTTTTTACTCCATGAGTCGCTAAATTTTCCAAAGTAATCGGGTTCGGTATTGTTGATGCATGATGCATTTCCACCGGTTAAAGTTCCCACAATAAGTTTGTTTTCGTCAAAAAGCGGTGACCCTGATGAGCCTCCTTCGGTAACACCGTGGCCGTTTTCCGTTTCGCTCCAATACACCTTCCAAAAGGGGCCGTCACTACTTTCCGAACCATAATAAAAGGAGGAGGTGGCCGGATTGGTATAGGTTGAAATAAACTTAATATCTCCTGCAGGATGATGAATTACCACTCCGTGCTGAGGTATGTCGCCACTTCTGTTCCATCCGTTAAAATATAAATGGTATTCATCGGGAACCTCCTCGTTAAGTAACAGCAATTTAAAATCGGAACTTACCGCGCGGGGTGTAGAACCGTTTGCAATAAGTTGAGCACCTGTTAAAGTGCGCTTCTCAGGTTCAGTGACAGGCCGTTCACAGTTGGCCGATTCGTAATCGAAGTCGAAAACCCATTGGTTATAATCGGAGGATGTTGACCCCATGCCGCAATGATTTGCCGTTAGAAAAAAGGCAGTGCCGTCGTTTTTAGTGTTATTAATAAGCGAACCGGTACACCAAAAAAGAGCATTAGCCTGCTTTACCAAAACCCGTGCTACCCCGCGTTTTTGGTGCTGCCAACTTTGTCCTTCGCTGCAATTAACCGGTACTTCGCACGACCCTGCGCCACCAAAACTTCGTTGCTGCCGAAGTATAACGCCAAGTTGATTAAATTCAAAAGGCAGCTCTTGCAACTTCCGTTTTGAGTTAAACTCCACAATAAGCCGGTTGCTTTCAATTATTCCGGGAGTAAAATAAAGCCCGTTGTTGTTATCGGTAAAAGCACCCATTACCTGATTTAATTGTTTTGAATAAATATAAAGTTGTTGCCCCTGCCGGAGATTAAAATTATTAAGGTAAAGGCTTAATGCAGAGGCAGATGAGGCTTCTATTTCAACGCTCCAAACAAAATGATTGGGAGCAACAAAACTCCATTTCCCCCTTTGCATGATGGCTTTATTGTTCAAAGGAATTGTAACACCGGCCTGCATAGGCATCCATTCCCGGCTGTTTTTTGCAAAATGCTGAAAGGAGATGGTATCCGTATTGAAAACAATGGTTTCGGGTGCAGGCAAAGTGTGGGTTTTTGCCGTTGGGGTTCCTTTTTCGAAATGCTGAGCCATTAACAGTGTTGTTGCAAAAGCAAAACAAAAAAGCCAAATAAATTTTATGTAGTTTTTCATAATCATCTGTTCGATTGTACAAAAGTAAGTTTTGATTTTGAAATAACAGCATAAAAACAGCTATTGTTTACTGCTTTTTAAAATTGCCGTTTTGTTTTAACAACGTTACACTTTATAGGTGGTAGAGGTGTTGGGTCGCTTCCAGTAGGCATCTTCGTTATCTTCGTCGTCATCTTCATCCTCTTCTTCAAAGTCCCACGAGTATTTTTTTGGTTGCGGGCCTTCCTTTTTAAAATAAAACGAAAAGATAACCCCCGATACCAAACCACCAAGGTGGCCTTCCCATGAAATGTGTTCTTTAGGAAAAAACTCGGGGAAAACACCCCATATTAATCCTCCATATAAAAAGGCCACAACAAGTGACAAAGCTGCCAAACTGGTATTTTTACGGATAATGCCACTGACAAAAAGGAAAGACGACAGTCCGTACACCACTCCGCTGGCTCCAATATGATAGCTGTCTCTTCCGCCAAACCATACCCATATACCGCTTAAAATCCATATGGAAATTAATACCTTTAGGGCGATTTTATTGTAAAAATAAAAAAGGGCGGTACCCAGTATTAAAAAGGGTAACGAGTTGGCCATAATATGACTGAAGCTTCCGTGAATAAAGGGATATAGAAAAACTCCGGGAATGCCATCAGCATGCAAAGGGTGTACCCCGAGAAAGCCGAGATTGATATGGAACAGCGATTCGGTAATTCGAATAATCCACATTATTGCCAACAAAAATCCGGGAATGGTCAGGGCAGTTAAAATCTTTTTTTTCTCGGCTTTATCCATAATAGTGCAAGTTATAAAAAAAGCCTGTTCAAATAGTATGCCTAAATTAAAAACTTGTGTTTCTTGTTACAGAACATAATATTGATACACTGATTTTACTGATTTTTTATGATAAAACAATATTCAGTCAAATCAGAATAACCATAACAATCAGTGTACTATTTGTTTATTGATGCGAAAACCTGTGTTAAAATATATATAATATCAGCATTATAACAAAGCCCAGCATAAAGCCATTATATATTTGCCGGAGTGAGTGATTGGTAACGGTAAGTCGTGCGTATC
>JALVAQ010000462.1 GCA_027011095.1 Bacteroidales bacterium | reverse complement strand
ATATAATAGCTGCTGTAATGATTTCAAAGGACTTGCAAAGATTACATATTAAGAACAATTTAATTGTTACCTTGACAGTATTCTTTTCATTGATTGGAATAGTCATGTTTTTTATAATAGTAAATCGGGAAATTAATAGTGCCAGCACCTAACAGAGATATAGTGCATACCACAAATAATTGTGAATAAGAAACTCCTTGCAAACAAACACCCCCATGTCAAAATTACCTCAACGCGAACAAACAATAATCAAGGCCTCCCGGATTGCCATTTGGGGCAATGGTTTGCTGGCCGTTGCTAAAATTGTTGTGGGAATTGTGGCGGGCAGCATGGCTGTTATTGCCGATGGTATCGACTCTGGCAGCGATATTTTAACATCGGTTATTACATTAATTACAGCCCATATTATTGCCAATCCTCCCGACCCAAAGTATCCTTACGGATATAAAAAGGCCGATACCGTTGCCACCAAGTTACTGGCATTTATCATCTTTTTTGCCGGCACACAACTCGCTATTTCTGCCTTTGGGTCGTTGATGCACCCTGCCGACCGCGAAATACCGGCAACAATGGCAATTTATGTAATTATCATTTCGATTGTTGGCAAGCAGCTGTTGGCCACCTACCTGAAAAAGGTGGGGAAAGCGGTGGAAAGCACGATGCTTATTGCCAACTCAAAAAACATGCAAAGCGATGTGGTTATTTCGGTTTCGGTATTGCTTGGCCTGGCATTTACTTTTATCTTAAAAATGCCCATTCTCGATACCATTACCGCCTTTGCGGTAAGCATCTGGATTATGGTAGTGGCCTTCAGGATATTTATGACCACCAACCGCGAGCTGATGGACGGCATCGAAGACACTGAAATTTATCGTACCATTATTGATACTGTTAAACTGGTTGACGGCGCTCAAAATCCGCACCGAATACGGGTTAGGAAAATTGCCAACCTTTGCGAAGTAACGTTGGATGTTGAAATTGACGGAAACCTTTCGTTGTTGGAGGCACATAAAATTGCCTCATGTATCGAAGGCGAACTAAAACGGAAAATACCCCGTATTTACGATGTTATCATTCATACCGAACCCATTGGAAACGATGAACCCAACGAGGTGTATGGCGTTTCGGAAGATAAAATATAGTGGGTAATTCCTATTTTGTTACAGCAGTTAATTTGGAGATATATATGCTAATATTGGTATTATTGTCTCATCAGGCACAAAACCTGCCTGCATCTTAATAGAACACTGATAGGACTGATGGAACTGATTGTTATGATAAGAAGGGGAAAATCAGTTAAATCATAAGAATCATAACAATCAGTATCCTATTCGGTTTGCTAAAACTTTTAGCGCATCAAAACAGGAATTAGCCAGTTTAGTTAACCGGACAAAAGGTTTTAAGAAACTACGCTCCTACGCTATAAACTTTTTGTTAATTTTGCGCTTTTATAAAATGTATCAAAAATTTATCCTATGAATGACAAGTGGGGATTGTTTCAAAAATTTTTAATA
>JALVAQ010000461.1 GCA_027011095.1 Bacteroidales bacterium | reverse complement strand
TAATAAAAAGCCAGTGGTGCCTGAAATACTTTAATTTTTTTTCAAAAATTAAAATTGAGCAAAAAGTAACACAAAATTGTTTTACCTTTGCTCCTCAAAATAATTTATTAAAACTATGAAAGCGGTAATTCAATTTGTTCTGTTTATTATTATTGTAGCTCTTGGTTATATGGTTTACAACTCTATTATGGAGCCTGTTAGGTTAAACCAGGAAAAAAACAAACGCGAAAAAGCGGTTGTTCAGCGAATGAAGGAGTTAAGAAGTGCTGAGTTAATTTACAAACAGCTTAACGGAAAATATATTGATAACTGGGATACGCTGGTACAGTTTATTGATAGTGCTGAAGTTCCGGTGGTTAAAATCATTCCTGATCCCACAGACACCACTTACACTCTTACTATTAATGATACCGTTGGTTATAAAAGAGTATATAACTTGTTGTTTCCCAACGAAAACAATACTAATCTAAGTCAATTTATGATTATTCCGTTTTCAGGTGGCGACACCATCGAACTTCATGCAGGCGAGCTTGACAGAGGTGGTGTAACCGTACAGGTTTTTGAAGCAAAAGCTCCCTACTCTTCTTATCTAAAAGGGATGGATGAGCAGTACATTATCAACCTCACAGCAGGTAAAAAAGATATTGATTTATACCCCGGTATAAAAGTCGGCTCAATGACCGAACCATCCACCGATGGTAACTGGGAGTAATAAAAATCAATCCCATGTCCTCACGGATTAAACCATACCTTTCTCTTTGGGATAAATCTTTTAAAGAAACACATACACGATCGTATTATATGGCCATGCAGCTCAGTATGCATGGTCTTATTTTTACCATATACAACCCTGACAAAAGTAAATACCTTGGGGTAGAAGCCTATTATTTTGGTGATATTAAAGATGTTAAAGATATTCCCGGCAAGTTCGATTTGATACTTAGCAGGATAGAGTGGTTTGCCTATCCTTTTAAAAAGTTCAAGCTACTGTATCAAAACAATTATTCCACGCTGGTACCGCTGCCGCTGTTTGATGCTGAACAAAAAAGCCTCTATTTAGGGTTTAACCAGCCATTTACCGAAAACCGCCGAATTATTTACGATACCCTTAAAACCAGCGAAGCAGTAAACGTTTATTATATTCCAAACCCGGTGGTAGAAAAAGTACGCGATTTTTGGCCAAACGCCATTATCAGCCATTTTTCGTCATCACTTATCGAGTGCCTTTCGCTCAATTACAAAAACAAAATAGAAAACGACACACTTTTTCTTCACGTTAACGACGGGAGTTACTATTTAACCGGCTTTAAAAACAATAAGTTATTGTATCACAACTCTTTTACGTATAATACCAAAGAAGATTTTATTTTCTTTTTGCTGGCCACCATTGAGCAGCTGGGATACAACCCTGAAACCGTTGATTTAATCCTTTTGGGGAAGATTGAAAAAAGTGACGAAGTGTTTCAAATGATTCACCAATATACCGGTTCCCATCGGTATGTCGAGGAAAATCCCTCTGTAAAGCTTTCCTATGTCTTAGAAGAAATGCGAAGATACCGTCATTATGTTTTATTTAACGCGTTGCAATGCGAATTATAGGAGGAACTTTTAAGAGGCGGTTTATTCATCCCCCAAAAAACTTACCGGTGCGTCCCACAACCGATTTGGCACGCGAAAGCCTGTTCAATATTTTAAACAATACTGTTTACTGGGAAGGTAAAAAAGTACTGGATCTTTTTTCAGGAACCGGTGCAGTATCATATGAGTTTCTTTCAAGAGGTTGCGAAAGCGTGTTGGCTGTTGACAGCAACTATCAATGTACCTCATTTATTAAAAAAACTGCCGGCGAATTTAAAATGAACAACTTAAAGGTGATGCGTACCGACGTATTCAGGTTTCTGAAAAGTGCTAAAATCAAGTTTGATATTATTTTTGCCGACCCCCCTTACAGTTTGGAAGAAATTGCTCTGCTGCCCGATATGATTTTTGACAATAACCTGTTGAATCCGGATGGGATTTTTATTTTGGAACATCCCATTTCGTTTGATTTTTCCGAACATTCGCATTTTAAAGAACACCGCAAATACGGTAAGGTAAATTTCTCTTTTTTTGATAGTTGATATTTTTTTATCCCTAAGCTGTTCCGAAACTTTCGGAACGGGGAAAAAGGATTAACAAAGAAATATCTTCATTCCCCCGATAGCTACCGGAGTGGTTCAGCCTGGAGGAATACATCACCCCTTTTTTCCCCACCTGTGCTTACCAATCTTTCAGAGCACCACCCGCAAACCTGCCTACCGGGAGATAGGCCAACCTTGTCCTGAAAGATTTACCTACCAAAACATTTTCTATTCGGTTCATTTTCAGGACAAATTAATTTTTATCAACAATACGCCTCCTTTACATTTCTATTTGTATTTTTGAACTATGGAAGAAGCAGAAAAAAGAACAAAGAAAAAACCGGTTATTTCGAAAAGCAGCTTACTGAACGAAGCACTGTTGGAACATGGCAAAGTACCCCCACAGGCATTGGATTTAGAAGAAGCCGTTTTGGGTGCCATGATGCTTGAAAAGGATGCCGTTACAGCGGTAATCGACATTTTGTCGCCGGCGGTTTTTTATAAGGATGCCCATCAAAAAATTTTTGCTGCCATACACAGGTTGTTTGAAAAATCGGATCCGGTTGACATTTTATCGGTAACTCAGGAGCTTAAAAGTGTTGGCGAGCTTGAAATGGTTGGAGGCCCTTATTACATCACCATGCTCACCAGCCGCATTGCTTCGGCAGCCAATGTTGAATATCACGCGCGCATTATCCAGCAAAAATATATCCAGCGCGAGCTAATCAAAATCTCTTCCGACATTATTCGCGATGCTTACGAAGACACCACCGATGTTTTTAACCTGCTTGACAAGGCCGAGCAAAACCTTTTTAGTGTTTCGGAAACCAACCTGCGCCGAAATTACGAAGACATGCCATCGCTGATAAAACAAGCTATTGAAGACATTGAAAGCGCCCGTAATGCCGAAACTCATTTCCGGGGTGTTCCTTCGGGATACACCGAGTTGGACAGAATCACATCGGGATGGCAACGCTCCGACCTGATCATTCTTGCCGCGAGGCCATCGATGGGAAAAACCGCTTTCGCCCTTTCCATAGCCAAAAACATTGCCGTTGACCACAACATGCCGGTGGCAGTATTTTCGCTTGAGATGTCGGCTGTACAGTTGGTAACACGACTGATTTCGGCTGAAACCGAAATTCCCGCCGGCAAACTCAAACAGGGAGAACTGGCCGACCACGAATGGCAGCAACTGAACAGCAAAATAAACAACCTTGTTGACGCCAAAATATTTATTGACGACACCCCTGCCCTATCTATTTTTGAACTTAGGGCTAAATGCCGAAGACTCAAACAACAACACGACATTCAGATGGTTTTTATCGACTATCTTCAGCTGATGAGTGGCGGCACCGACAGCAAAGGAAACCGTGAGCAGGAAATCAGTAAAATATCAAGGTCGTTAAAAGCACTTGCCAAAGAGTTGGACATCCCGGTACTGGCACTTTCGCAGCTGAGCCGGAATGTGGAAAACAGGCCGGGACAAAGCAAACGACCGATTCTTTCCGACCTTCGTGAATCGGGAGCCATTGAGCAAGACGCCGACCTCGTAATGTTTATCTACAGGCCTGAGTATTATAAGATTGATGAGTTTGAAGACAACACCCCAACCGATGGCCTTGCCGAAATTATTATTGCCAAACATCGTAATGGTGCCGTGGGCGATGTGCGCCTGAAATTTATCAAACACCTTGCTAAATTTGAAGATTACCTGTCGAACCCGCTGCTTGACGGCTACACAGGTTCGGATGTGAGCGCCGGAATGGTTACCCGCGAATCCAAATTAAACGATATTGATGATTTTAACGATGAGCCACCGGCCGGCTCAACCAATTTTGACGGCGAGCCGTTTTAAAAGCATAAACGATTAGCCCATGAAAAAAACAATCTTAGTAACAGGTTCCACCGATGGAATCGGCAAAGAGGCTGCCTTTGAACTGGCCTCCATGGGACACCGGGTTATTATGCATGGCAAACGACCCGATGCAGGGCAAAAGCTTGCTGACCTGTTTAAAAACAAAACCGGTAATCCTGATATCCATTATTACAATGCCGATTTGTCGAACCCCGTTGATATTAAAACATTAGCCAACTCAATAGAAAATGATTTTCCGCAATTAGACGTGCTGCTCAACAATGCCGGCGTGTTTATGAATGAAAAAATCTTGCTTCCCAACGGGCTTGAAATGACTCACATGGTAAATCACATGGCTGTTTTTTTGCTTACACTCAGATTGTTGGATATGGTAAAGCAATCGCCGCATGGCCGTATCATTATCACCAGCTCAATGGCACATTCGTCAAGTATCGATTTTGGCAATTTAAATGGCGAAAAATATTGGGATGCTTACAACGCTTATGCTGTATCAAAACTCGAAAATCTTTTATTCGGTTACAAACTTCACCGCAACTTACAATCCGAAAAAAGCTCTGTTACAGTTAACTGTCTGCATCCGGGTGTGATAAGCACCAAGTTGTTACATGCCGGCTGGGGCATGGGCGGAGGCAGCTTGCAACAGGGCGCTGCCACATCGGTTTATCTCGCCACTTCCGAAGATGTTTCCGGGGTTAGCGGCCAATATTTTGTTAACAAACGGCCACAAAAATCAGCTGCATTTTCATACGACCAAAAGGCACAGGATAAGTTGTGGCAGATAAGCAGTGCCTTTTTGTAATTATTTCTTTTACGGATATTGCCAATAAGCCATGATTGGCTACAATTATTTTATCAATATTTTCTTGTTTATTATTCTTCCGTTCAGGTTAATATTAATCACATAAATTCCACGAGTCAGTTTATTAGTAGAGAAAGAAATAATACCATTCATAACTTGTTTGATTTCATATTTTTTTATTACCTGTCCGCTTAATGAATACACTTGTATTCTACAAGTTTCTCCTTCGGAATTTGGAATTAACAATGAAATATTATCACCAATAGATATTGGATTCTTTAATAACGCAATTTTATTTTGTTCAATTTCATCGATGCCAATCATTAAGTCATTTACATAAACCGAATCATTTGCAACCGATAATATTGAGTCACTGTTATATACCGTCTTAACTGTAATCCAAAATGGCAGAGAGTCGTAAAAATCGCTATGTTCACAAGGTGAATAGCCAGAACAGGCTACTTCAGTTTCTTCTGTATAAATCCAAAAGTCATTATTTCGATAAACATTGTATCCCAGTAAAGTATCATTTGAACTATTTGGTTGAGTCCATGATATTTCAAAACAATTAAATGAAGGACAATTATAATTCTGATACCAGTAGGTTTGTTGATAATACAAATCGTTAATTGGATTTATTTGCCCGAAAAAAGTCAAACTGCTAAAGAGAATAAAAACTGTTAAAATTAATTTATAAGCTCTCATAATATTAAATTTTTAATGATTTGCGGCATGCACTATTAGCCAATGTTGACAATCTTATCAATTCGTAACCAACTTTCTACACACCTTCTGTTTGCCCGTATCAATGATTAGTAAGTATATACCAGAAGATAATTTTGAAATATCTATTGTGGTTAATTTTGAATTTATATTTTGAGATATAATAATTTCTCCTGTTAATGAAACTACAGTTAAAGAACCATTGGCTACATTTTCAGAGAAAATATTTACGTAATTA
>JALVAQ010000460.1 GCA_027011095.1 Bacteroidales bacterium | reverse complement strand
CGTAAGTAGGATACACAACCCTTATCCCAGGAAAGCTGGTAAGCACCGACTCAATGGTTTGCGAATGATAAAGCCCTCCTCCGATGTATCCGCCCGAAGCCAGTCTGATTGTTACATTGGGGGCAAATTTACCATTGCTGCGCCAGTAATCGTGCGAGCTGTCAACCAGCTGCTCCATGGCAGGCCAAAAATAATCGGCAAACTCGGCACCTTCAACAATCACCCTGATGTTTTCGTTAAAACGGGTCATACCATTGGCTGTTCCCAAAATATAATCTTCGGCAATGGGAGCATTAAAAACCCTGATTTTACCAAACTCCTTTTGCATCCCTTTGGAAACATTAAAAATACCGCCCTTATCTTTATTGGCCATATCCTGACCATATAAAAAGGTATCCGGATTATGTCGGAACTCAGCCTTAAGTGTTTGGTTTAAAGCCTGAATGAGTTTAAGCTTTTCTCCTTTAGACCCGTCATGCAGGCCTTCGGGATATTTCTCAGCCGGGTAAGGTTCGGGAATTACAAAGTCGTGAATGGATTTGGGGTCGGGATTGGCGGCTTTTAATGCCTTTTTATGAGCCGCCGAAATGGTTTTTTTCGCCTGCTTATCCAATTCGTCAAGCTCCTCTTCAGTAAATTTACCGGAATGAAGCAACTGAATCCTAAACCGCGTTAACGGGTCACTTAGCGTTACACAGTGCCTTTCGTTTTCATCGCGATAAAGCTCGTGTCGATCGGAGTTTGAGTGGGAGTGAATCCGTAAGCAGTTGGCATGTACAATAACAGGTTCATTGTTTTCCAACGCATGTTTTTTGGCTTCAAACATAGTATTCATCGAGTTAAAGATGTTTTTCCCGTCACAATACATTATCTTCAGGTTTTTAATCCCTCTGAAGTTCTCAGCGGCACGCCTGTTTGCCGACTGGTCTTTTTGCGGTACGGAGATGCCGTATTGATTGTCCTGAAAAACAAAAATAACCGGAAGCCTCTCTTTGGAAGCACCATTAATAGCCTCAAAAACATATCCTTCCGAAGTTGACGACTCACCTTGTGAGCTAATAGCCACGCCGCCTCCGTTGTATATTTTAATCGACCGGCCAACACCCACCGCATGTAACGTATGGTTTCCGGTTGCCGACGAAACATTTTGGATGTGCCACTCGGGTTTGGCAAAATGGTTCGACATATGCCTGCCCCCACTGGAAGGGTCATCGGCTTTTGATATGCCGTTTAAAATAATCTCTTCCGCAGTCATTCCTGCCGAAATGGCTGTAAGCATATCACGATAATAGGGAAATAAAAAATCCTTTTCCCTGTCAAAATGCTGTCCGATGGCAAGCTGAATTCCATCGTGGCCTGCATAGGGAGCATGATACGACCAACCCAATGCCTGTTTAAGATAGTTGGGCGCCTTTTCGTCAAGCTGTCGCCCCAGCGTAAGCAACGAGTACCAATTGGTTAAGGTTGCTTTATCCGTATTGTCTAAGGTGTATTTTCTATTGCTTTTCATTTGAATGTCATTTTCATA
>JALVAQ010000459.1 GCA_027011095.1 Bacteroidales bacterium | reverse complement strand
ACTTAATTCTTTATTAAAACGGCCTTGGATTGTTTTCGCATTAACAATCATCACAACCATTCTGCTGTTTATTCCCATGAAAGATAACTCGCGGATGGAAACCAACCTCGATAAATACATGCCACAGGATCATCCGGCATTTATTTACAGCGACAAAGCCGAAAACTGGTTCGATATAAAAGATGGAATCATCATCGCGCTGGAAAACAAAAACGGGGTATTCAATACCGCAACCCTCGACACCTTAAAAAAATTAACCAAGCGGTTTCAAAAATTTCCTGAAATCGATAAAAGCGATGTTACCTCTTTATATACAGCCGATAACATTGTTGGTACCGAAGATGGCATGGATGTAAAACCGTTTTTTAAGCGGGTTCCCAAATCGCCCGAAAAACTGGAGCAGATTAAAAAGAAGGTGGAAAGCAACGAAATGATTTTCGGCAGGCTGGTTTCAAACGACGAAACGGTTACCGTAATTATTGCCGAAATTGGAAAAGATGTTTTTACACAGGATTTTTATCAAAGAATACTAAAGGTTGCCAAAGCTTCCGAAACCAACGACATAAAAATATATGTTGCCGGACGTCCCATTGTGGAAGGAACCATGGCGCTGCTTGGCCCCAAGGATATGAAAACCATGGTACCCATTGTGTTGCTGGTAATATTTATTGTACTCTTTATCACACTCCGAAGCTTTAAAGGAACGTTGATTACCCTTGGGGTGGTGTTCTTTTCAACCATTTGGGCTTTCGGGCTGATGGCGTTGGTAAACATACCCATTTACGCCGTATCAACCATGATACCGGTCATGCTTATCGCCATTGGTGTGGCGGACGGGATACACCTATACAGTCACCTGCACACGTATGTTGACCATCATCCCAATGCAAGCAAGCGCGAAGCCGTAAGCGACATGATTCATGAAATGTGGAAACCGGTAGTAATGACTTCGGTAACCACTGCTGTCGGGTTTATTTCGTTGCTCACATCGCAGGTATATCCGGTAAAATATTTCGGAATATTTACTGCCTTTGGTGTGATGATGGCCATGGTATTCTCCCTGGTGTTCATCCCTGCCGGCATTATGATTTTCGGCCTGCCCAAACCCAGACCTGTGGATATGGAAGAAGATAAAGAGGGTCATTCCCACTCAAAAATTGCCAACAACTTTGCAGCATGGGTTATCAAAAACAAGTATGTATCCATTATTGGCACAGCAGTAATTGTGGTTCTCTCAATAATAGGTATGCAGGAAATATGGATAAACTCCAGTTTCCTTGATAAGTTTGAAAAGGACAGCGATATTGTTCAAACCGACAAATTCATCAACGACCATTTTGGCGGAACCAGTACCCTGAACCTCATCCTTGACGCCAACGGGAAAAAGGATACTTTTAAAAATCCCGAAGTGTTGAAACTGGTGGACAAGATGCAAAAAGATGTGGATAACCGGTTGCAGGTGGTTGGCAATACCTTCTCGCTGGCTGACTACATCGACCGCATGAACAAGGTAATGAATGCTGATAAAG
>JALVAQ010000458.1 GCA_027011095.1 Bacteroidales bacterium | reverse complement strand
GTCGGTGCCGTAAGTGTGCCAGGCCAACTCTTCAAATACCGGAGCTATAATAAGTAAAAACCATACCGGAAAAACACCGGAGGTGAAAGTATAATGGCCTGTTATTTGAAATTGAGAGGCACTGTACCCGAATAATAGTGATATTGCTTGTGCAAGCAAAATACTACCCAACATTAAAAAAACCGTCAAGAACAGGTAACCGGGCTTAATTGATTTAAAATTGAAAAATCTTCTGCTCAAATCTTTTTTCAGATTTTTATCGCGAAACATTAACCAAAAGGCAACAACCATCGGACTTATTAAACCAAGTAAGCCCAACATGCTTGCTGTTTCTGTATTTAAGTTGCCCGGATTACTCTGGTGGCTGATATAAGCTGCAATACCCCAAAACAACCATGGAAATATGGTTGCCAGACTATAAAACAGAAGGGGGCGATTGTATCCTTTTATTGTTTTTTTCATGGTTAGTATTTTGTTGTATTCAACTAATAATTATTCTTTTAGACTTATCTCTTTTGTCTTCCCTCTTTTATCTTGTCTCTTTTATCTTTTATCTTCCCTCCGATAGCCTCAAGCTCGTTCAGGTTTGTAACCTGAACGATGTATTATGCTTGTAATAAGTTTGTTATGTCTCTTTCAGATTGCAAACTCTTCCCTACTCCTTATTTTTCGTGTCAATAATAATGGTAACCGGCCCTGAGTTGATTAGTGCAACATCCATCATAGCGCCAAATTCGCCGGTTGAAACAGGCTTTTGCAGAAGCTGTTCCAACTCTTTTACAAAATCATTGTAAAGCGGAATGGCAGTTTCAGGACGGGCAGCTTTAATATAGGAGGGGCGGTTTCCTTTTTTGGTGGCAGCATGAAGCGTAAACTGGCTAACCACCATAACCTGTCCATCTACATCCATAACTGAACGGTTCATCACCATATTTTCATCTTCAAAAATTCGCAACCTTGAAATTTTTCCGGCGAGCCATTTTATATCTTCCATATTGTCTGCCTCCTCAATACCCAATAAAACCATTAAGCCCTGCCCGATGGACGACCTTACTTTTCCTTCAATGGTAACTGAAGCACTTTTAACCCGCTGAATTACTGCTCTCATAATAAAACTATTTAGGCATCTAAAATAATCATTTCATTTTTAATTGTAGTACATTTGTCGCTTAAAAATAGAAGCTTGTTATGACACGTTTAAGCGTAAATATAAACAAAATAGCCACTCTGCGCAATGCCCGTGGTGGTAATATGCCCGATGTGCAAAAGGTGGCGAAGGACTGCGAACGGTTTGGGGCGCAGGGAATTACAGTTCATCCGCGGCCTGACGAACGACACATTAGGTATAAAGATGTGGAATTGTTAAAACCTTTGATTACCACAGAATTTAACATTGAAGGAAATCCCATTCCTAAGTTTATCGAATTGGTGCTTAAGTACAAACCCCATCAGGTTACCCTGGTGCCTGATGACCCCGGACAGCTTACCTCCGACCATGGGTGGGACACCATCAAACACAAAGATTTTTTAATCGACACCATAGCAAGGTTTAAAGAGGCGGGTATCCGTACTTCGATATTTGTTGACCCTGACCCAAAAATGGTGGAACATGCCAAGATAACCGGAACCGATCGTGTTGAACTCTATACCGAAAGTTATGCTTCTGGTTTTGCCTCAGATAAGAAAAAAGCTGTTGCTCCTTTTGTTGAGGCTGCTAAAGTTGCCAGAGAAGTAGGGCTTGGCCTCAACGCAGGCCACGATCTTAATTTAGAAAACCTGCGCTTTTTTGTCCGGTCGATTCCTTGGATTGACGAAGTGTCCATTGGCCATGCATTAATTTGCGAAGCACTCTACCTGGGCCTTGAAAACACCATAAAATTGTACCTGCGCGAACTGAGGGGGTGAGGTGATTGTTTCTTAGGCCTGAATTCCGGTAAAGGAAACCTTTCAAGTCGAACGCCGCCGGTGCGGGGAGTCTTTACAGGTTAAGGTGGCTTAAAGAAACTCAACTTCCTTAAATCCGTAAGTTAGTTTATTCCCGTTTTCGGGTTGTAAAATAAGCCGGCCGTAACTGTCGATACCGGCAACGGAAGCCGTAAACAGGCCGTTTTTATCTTTGTATTTTCCGGGTTGGCCAAGTCTGTAAAGATACTGCATATAATTTTTTGTTACCGATTCAATTATCGAACTTGTTGAAAGGTGCTCCAAATAAAAACCAAAACGTTGAGTTATCTGCGACAGCAAAACATCAGGAGTAAATTCTTTTCCGGTTTCATTAATAATAGAGGTGGGGTTAGGTGCGTTGGACGCGAAAACCTTTTGGTTGATGTTTAACCCGACTCCTATAATGGATACGTCGATGGCACTGCCTTTAACAAAGTTTTGAATAAGAACGCCGGCAATTTTTTTGTTGCCCACATATAAATCGTTGGGCCATTTAACGGTAACAGGTTTTGATGTGATGATTTTGGAAACGGTTTCCAACAGCACCATGGAAATTATTTGTGTAAGAATAAATTGTTTAGATGGGTCAACCCCTTTGGGAAAACAGACCATTGAAAAGGTCAGGTTTTTTTCCGGTTCACTCTCCCAATAGTTGCTTCCGTAGCCTTTTCCGTTGGTTTGGCTAACCGCTGTTATTACCGTTGCCGATGTGATTTCGCCAAGCTTATAAAGCCTGATTGCTTCTGCGTTGGTTGATGGTAATGTGTTATAGTTTATTCGATTAAAATTCACGATATGTTGAATTTATAAAAGATACCTGGCAACAATGGGCATTCGTCTTCCCATCCCAAAGGCTTTTGACGATATTCGTAAAATGGGTGGGGTTTGATATCGTTTGTATTCGTTGGTGTTAACCATTTTTAATATTCTGTCCACAAGGATTTTATCGTAACCCATGGCAACAATCTCTTCAGGCCCTTTTCTGTTTTCGATGTATTGATATAAAATCACATCTAATATATCGTAATCGGGTAGCGAGTCCGAGTCCTTTTGATCGGGCCTCAGCTCGGCTGATGGTGGTTTGGTGATGATGTTTTCAGGAATTATTTCCGTTTCCCGGTTCATAAATCGAGCCAGTTCAAAAACTTGTGTTTTATACACATCACCCAACACCGACAAGCCCCCGTTCATGTCGCCATAAAGGGTTCCGTATCCTACGGCAGCTTCACTTTTATTACTGGTATTTAATAAGATATGTCCGAATTTATTGGAAAGTCCCATTAAAATAACCCCGCGAGCACGAGCTTGAAGGTTTTCTTCGGCAACATTAAAGGGCAGTCCTTTAAAATAGGGTTTTAAGGTACTTTCCAATGCGTTAAAGGTTTTTTCAATGTTGATGATGTCGTAAGGAGATGACAGGTTTTTTGCCAAAGCAACCGCATCGTTTATGGAGTGGTCAGACGAATAGCGGGATGGAAGCAATACATTGTACACATTTTCTGCACCCAATGCCTTTGCGGCAATTACCGCCGTTACGGCAGAGTCGATGCCTCCCGAAAGTCCCAAAATAGCCTTTTTAAACCCCAGTTTTTGAAAGTAGTTTTTAACCCCCATCACCAGCGCATCGTGGATGCGTTTTATTTCGGTACTGTTTGGCTGAAGGTGCTTTTCTGTTTTTTTCAGGTTGTTGGTATCTACCAGGTCAAAGTCTTCCCGAAAATAGCTTAGCTCTCTGATGATTTCTCCTGTTTCATCCATTGCCAACGACCCGCCATCGAAAAGCAGTTCGGTTTGCGCTCCCACATGATTTACATAAATCAGCGGCAGCTTGTATCGACTTGCGTTTTTAAACAACACCTCTTTTCTTGTTTCGGTTTGTTTGTAGTTGAACGGTGAAGCAGCAATATTTATCATTAAATCAGGCTGTTGCTTCATTAGTTCGTCCATTGGATTAATGGTGTACAGGGGGTTGTCCTGCACATTCCACAAATCTTCGCAAATGGTCAGCGCGATTTTTTTCCCTTTAAATTCGATAACATTAAACTCATTGTTAGGTTCAAAATATCGGTATTCATCAAAAATATCGTAGTTGGGAAGCAGGGTTTTTTTTGTGTAGTGTTGTAACTTTCCGTCATAGCAAAAAGCGGCCGTATTGTAGAGCGGTTTTCCCTTATGATTGGTATTAAAAACCGGTGTTCCCACAATAGCGGCAACGGTAGTACAGTGCGAAGCGATGGTTTCGATACTTTGATTGCACCGTTGTACAAAATCGCGAAACTCCAAAAAATCGCGGGGAGGATAACCCGATACAGCCAGCTCGGCAAAAACAACAAGGTCGGCACCAAGGCTTTCAGCTTTTTCTATTTCGGCAATAATCTTTTCAACATTGTTGTCGAAATTACCAATATGATAGTTGAGTTGTGACAGGGCTATTTTCACGATAAATAGTATTTAAAAAATTATGTTGGCATTAATTTCGAGATAATTATTTCTCGCTTCATTTTTTGTGTCGGGACTGGCAGTATTGATGCCTTTTAAAATATTGTTAAAGTTGTTGTTATATTGTAATCCCACTCTAAGGTACGTTGAGCCGTTAATGGGATATTCAATACCTGCACCGAGAATAAACGCCCCGCGAAACAGTGAAAACATTTCGCTGTTGTTATTTTTTATGGTTGATCCGTTAAAAAAAGTGCCTTCTTCGCGGGCATTTAGTTTTATGGCAACCCCGGCGCCAATCTGCCCGAAATATCTTAATCCCTTTATCTCGTTGGTTTTCATAGTAAATAGAACGGGTAGTTGGATGTATTTTGTTTTGAATTTACTATCGATAATGCCGGTTATTGTGTCACTGTTTTCAATGGATTGGTATGGATAGGACAGGTTTCCGTTTAAAAACAGCATTTCAAATCCGGTGGTAACGGAGTAGTTTTCCATTAAAAAGATGTCGGAGACAAACCCCCAGGAGAACCCCGGTTTAACTCCGCTGCTGGTAAAATTATCGTTATAACTGTTATACCAGCCAATATTTCCTGAAAGTTTAAACCCGAACTGATAGGGTTTGTGCTGGGAAAACAGCGAAAGTGAGAGGGTTAGAAAGAGTGCAACAGAAAGGAACTTCTTCATAATTAAAAATGTACAAGGTTATAAAATGGATTAAATTTGTACTTGCAAAGGTATGATTTTAACCGGTAAAAGAATTTGAAAAAAAATAGTTTCAAAAGTTTTTTATAAAGTTACAGAAACTGAAAAAAATTGTATATTTGCACCTCCAAAAATGGTGGTTGTAGCTCAGTTGGTTAGAGCACTGGATTGTGGTTCCAGGGGTCGTGGGTTCAAATCCCATCTACCACCCCAAAATAAAAAAGAGCTGCTTCGAAAGAAGCAGCTCTTTTTTATTTTTATGCATCAATGTTTGCATAATGTGCGTTGGCTTCAATAAACTCGCGCCGGGGAGCTACGTCACCACCCATCAGCATGGAGAATACATGGTCGGCTTCGGTACCGTTTTCAATGGTAACCTGCCGAAGTGTGCGTCTTTCGGGGTCCATGGTTGTTGACCAAAGTTGTTCGGCATTCATTTCACCAAGACCTTTGTATCGCTGAATGTGCAATCCTTTTTCGCTGCCATCGGGCGACAGCTCTTTGGCAATTTCAATTCTTTCTTCTTCGGTCCAGCAGTACCGTTGCGTTTTACCTTTTTTAATCAAATAGAGCGGGGGAGTAGCAATGTAAACGTATCCCAACTCAATAAGGTCGCGCATATAGCGGAAGAAAAAAGTGAGGATAAGTGTGGCAATGTGGCTTCCGTCCACATCGGCATCGGTCATAATGATGATTTTGTGGTATCTGAGTTTTTCGAGGTTAAGCGCTTTGCTGTCCTCTTCGGTGCCAATGGTAACGCCGAGGGCGGTATAAATGTTTCTGATTTCTTCACTTTCAAAGGCGCGGTGCGGAAGGGCTTTTTCAACATTCAGGATTTTACCTCTAAGAGGCAGGATTGCCTGGAAATTCCGGTCGCGGCCCTGTTTTGCCGTTCCGCCGGCTGAATCGCCCTCCACAAGATAAAGCTCCGAAACCACAGGGTCTCTGTTTGAGCAGTCGGATAATTTGCCGGGCAAACCTGATCCGGTGAGTACATTTTTACGTTGTACCAGCTCGCGTGCTTTGCGAGCAGCATGGCGGGCTGTGGCAGCAAGAATAACCTTTTGTACAATCATCTTGGCCTCTTTGGGGTTCTCTTCAAGGTAATTGTTCAACGCTTCGCTAACCATCTGGTCAACAGCGCCCATTACTTCCGAGTTTCCCAATTTTGTTTTGGTTTGTCCTTCAAACTGAGGCTCGGCAACCTTAACCGAAATAATGGCTGTTAACCCCTCTCGGAAATCATCGCCACTAATATCGAATTTAAGTTTGGCCAGCATGCCCGACTTGTCGGCATAGCTTTTTAAGGTGCGGGTTAGCCCTCTTCTGAATCCCGACAGGTGGGTTCCCCCTTCATGGGTGTTGATGTTATTTACGTAGGAGTGAAGGTTTTCGGAAAACGATGTGTTGTATTGCATGGCAATCTCAACGGGTACACCATTTTTTTCACCTTCCATACTGATGGCTTCGGGAATAAGTTTTTCGCGGTTCACATCAAGATAGTCGATAAAGTCAACAAGCCCTTTTTCGGAATGAAAAACTTCATTCCTATAACTGCCGTCCTCCTCTTTTACCCTTTCGTCGGTTAAGGAGAGGGTGATATTTTTATTTAAAAACGAAAGCTCGCGCAACCGGGTTGCAAGCGTATCATAATCGTATAAGGTTGTTAAAAAGATGGTGTCGTCAGGAATAAAATGTACGCAAGTACCGGTTTTGTCAGCGGGTCCGATTTCTTTAACAGGATAAAGCGGTTTGCCTTTTTCATATTCCTGCATATAGGTTTTTCCCTGGCGGAAAACCTTAACGGTAAGGTGGTTGGCCAGCGCGTTTACGCAGCTTACCCCAACACCGTGCAACCCGCCCGAAACTTTATAGGAGCCTTTATCAAATTTACCGCCGGCATGCAGAACCGTCATAACAACCTCAAGAGCCGAACGGCCCTCTTTTTCGTGCATATCAACCGGAATACCTCGCCCGTTATCACTTACTGAAATGGAGTTGTCGTTGTGAATAGTTACATTGATGGTGTCGCAATGACCGGCCATAGCCTCATCAATTGAGTTGTCAACTACCTCGTAAACAAGATGATGTAATCCTCGTACGTTTACATCACCAATGTACATGGCCGGGCGTTTCCTTACTGCCTCAAGGCCTTCCAATACGGTAATGTTGTCGGCCGTATATTCTTGTTTAGTGTTCTTTTTAATCTCTTCTGAACTCATAGCAATATCTTCCTTTTTCTTTTAAAATCTTTAACATGCAAAGATACAAAAAGTAACCTTTCGTTTAACACCAAAAGTATCTGAAAGCAGTCAAGTTGTTAACAATAAACAAGCAGTCCTGAAATTCTGTTTGTCAGGTTGATAGGGCTAAAACTTATAGCTGATTCCCAGCATGATTTCAAGTCCGTAATTGGGATGCTCGTAAAAGTATTGATAGTGGTTGTTTAACAGGTTGGTTACTTTTATAAATCCTGAAAAGTGGTCGTTGTAATAATACTCCAAACCGAGGTTGATATCGGTGAAACCGGGAAGTTGTTCAGTCGTTATCGGTGGGGTTACTATTAATGAATTGAGATGCCACCTGCTGCCCACATAAACCACCTCAGCCCAAGGTTTGTAACGCTCTGCAATAAGATAGGAGCCACCTGCTTTAAGTTGCGACAGGAGTTTACCAAAGGGCTTGTCAAGCGTTTTTAGTGAATAGGAGTTGTTTTCATACGAAGCATACAGGTTTATTTTGTCCGACAGGGCATAACTGATTTGCGCCTCCACCGTAAAAACACTGCCGGTGTCAGTTGCAACAAAAAATTCGTTGGGTATAAAGGGAGGGCCTAATATGTTTGGTGGCGAGGAGTTAATAAAGAAATATTCGTTTTCAAATTTACGCCACGAAGCTTTAAAATTAAATCCAACTTGTTTGCCTATATTTCCTTTAAGCCCGCCAAAAACGCCGATTTTGTTATTGAGCCACCGGTCGGCAATAATCATGCTGACAAAAGGATTTTCCTCGGAAAGTTTGCGGTAGCTGTTTTTTTGCAACCCGCCGTTGATGCCTGTATAGAGTTGCAGGTAACCCGGAAACAGGTTGACGTTGATTTCCACATCGGGATATACCCTGAATTTGGAGACGGAATCGGCTTTTAAAAATGCCAGATTAATACCTGCCTTGAACCTGAAAATACCGTAACTGGCTTTGTAATAGGGAGTAGCATTTACGTATATATCATTGGTTTGAACAATGGAATCCCGATTGTTATAATAAGATGCACCTCCCTCAATACCAAGATATTGATACTCTAAAATATTGGTTACTGCATACGATTTGTGGAAATCGAAATCAAGTGCTGCCGAAAGCTCGGTGGTTTGGTACTTGTTAAAGTAATAGTAGCTGTGTAACCCGATTTTGTGATGGAGCTTGTCGTTGCTTTTGTAATGACTTGAAAAAGAGGCATCGAAAAAAGCCAGATTATAGGCTTGTTTTAACTCGGGAAGGAGGGTATCACCATTGGCAAGAACACTAATTGTAGGGTAGTAATATCTGTTGGTGTTGTATCTGTATCCGCCGCCAAGTGCAAGGGTTTGATAACGAAAGAATTTATCGAAACTAACCTCTGCCAGCGAGTTTGATGAAGGGGCAGGGGAGTATTGTTCAATTTTTCCAAAGGTTGAAATATGTTTAAGGTGCGCATCAAACCTGAATTTTCCCTTGTGTGTTTGCGTGTGAAAAAACTCAACGTAGGGTGTTAGTCGCGAACCGAATCCGGCTTTTACAAGGTTGTTGTAAATATCTCCCGGTTTGCCGGCTCGAACAGAGGCGGCCTTGATGGGTTTAAAAGTGGCCGGCGTGTAAAAATATTTATTGATGGGTTTAAAGTCAAACTTCTTGTTAACCGTTGGCATCTCAGGGGTTTCAGGCATCAGGTTGATTTTGTAACTTTGGTTTACCGATGGGTCAACCGAGCCTACAATTACCACCTGTTCGTTGTGTTTGCCCGCCGTTTTGTTTTGTGCAAAGCTTATACCGGGTATGGTTGCAAAAAATAATAAAACAAGCATGGCGGTAACGGTTTGTCGTGCTGTATTTTGGTTGGAAAATGGCATGATAAATCGGTTGTTTTTTATTTGATTATTCATTTCCGGCCTCCTTTCTTTCATTGTGTGCCCCTTTGGTTTTTTCTATTTGCTTTAGTTTTTTACGGGCTATCTCTTTCAGGTCGTTTCCCGAATAGTTGTCGATAATACTTTTTAAGGTTTGTTCTGCCTGAAAACTATTGTCACGTTTTAGGTAGATGTCTGCCAACAAAATAAATCCTTTGGCAATCCAGTATTCAAAGTCGGAATATTGGTCGGAAAGCTGATAAATCAGTTCTTCCGATTTTTTATCATCGTTGTTGTTAAAGGCTATCAAAGCCTGATAATATTTCGATTCGGCACCCCATGCGCCCGATGTCAGCTTGTCGGTAATTGAAAACTCGCGATTGGCTTCTGTCATGTTGCCGGAGCTGTAAGCTGTTTTAGCCAAAACGTAATGGGCAAATACAATTTGATCCTTCGATACCTTATCGGTTTTAAGCAGCTTGCGGGCGGCACTGGCAGCATCCTTGTAGTTTCTGGTATAAAATGCACTGCGCATCACACCGTCTGTTGCTTCAAGACTGATTGATTTTGTTTCGGCACGTTGTAAAAGCTCTGAATAATAGGTGAATGACTTGTTGAAGTTTTTGTTGTCAAACTCCATACGTGCCGAAACCAACAAGGCTTTTACGGTATATTCGTTGTCGGGATATTCCAGGATTTTTTCGTAGTAGGCAAGTGCTTTGTCAGGTTCTTTTTGTTTTTCATAACAATCGGCAATGTAGTAATACGATTTAAGCACAAAGCCGCCTTTCGGGAATTGGCTCACATATTTTGATAAAGCGTTGATGGCTTTGTTGCAGTTGCCTTCCATGTAGTAGTTTTCGCCCATGGTAAAGGTGAGTGAATCCTCTTCCGATGTTGAAACCTGCACAAAGTCAAGTCCTTTGGCATAGGCAAAGTATTCGTTGATGTGGCCGGTTTCGGTATAAATATTTTTTAGCGAGTTGAGGGCTTCAGTTGCTTCGGAGGAGGCCGGATATTTGTCGATTACTTTTTTAAAGGTGTTGATGGCTTCGTTATATTGATTGTTGTTGTAATAAAGTAAGCCCATTTTGGTAAGGGCTTTTATGGCATAGGCACTTTTGGGACGTTCTTTAACAATTTTGTCGAAACCGGCGATGGCGTGACGTTGGTCGTGAAGCACCAGATAAGTAGAGGCTATTTCGTACAGTACATCGGTGTAAAGAGGTGATTGGCGGTAGGTTCGTACAAATTGGTTGAGGGTTTCAATTTTTTTGTTAAAGTTACCCTGCGAACCGTAACACGATGCCTCCTGATACAAGGCGTAATCGGCATCCTGCGCGTTTGCGCTGGCAACTTTGTTGTATAATTTAAGCGCTTGCTGATAATTTTTTTGAATGTAATAGCTGTCGGCAAGCCTGAGGTTGGCATCGGTTACCAATCTGTCGGAAGCATTGCCGTATTTGATAAACCGTTTAAAATATTTGGTCGATAAAGTGTAGTTTTTTTGGTTGAAAGCGCAATATCCGAGGTTGTATAAGGCCGTGGGGTAGAGGGCGCTTTTTACAGCACTTTTTTGTTTGAGAAACAGGTTGTAATATTTTGCTGCCGGCTTAAACCGGTGCAGTTGGTAATAGGCATCTCCCTGCCAAAAAAGTGTTTGGGCATAA
Organism: Bacteroidales bacterium; assembly: GCA_027011095.1. Lineage (GTDB taxonomy): Bacteria > Bacteroidota > Bacteroidia > Bacteroidales > F082 > B16-G9. Next base: position 7,401 of record JALVAQ010000458.1, on the reverse strand, counting down.
ATATTTTTGTTTGTAGGATATTTTACAGCCTTTTCAAAAAAGCGGATGGCACCGTTAAAATCCGACCTCCGGTAAAGTTCTATTCCTTTTGAGTAAGCTAAATTTTGATAAACACCCTGTAACCGTTTGCCGGGTTTTCCCGATTTGTCAATTGATTCCAATGCCGCCTGATAATTTTTTGAGGTGAGGAAAAGTTGCACCAGCAGGTCGTAGGCTTCGTTTATACGCGGCGAGTTGGCGTTATCGGAAATAAAAGTTTCCAATATTTTAATTTCATCGTTATAGGGGTCGCCACCGGTTTGAATGGTGGCCTTCACGTAATTAAAAAGAGCATCGGTTTTTATTTCGGCGTTGCCACTCATTTGCGAGGCTTTTAAAAAGGCATCTCTTGCAAACTTGTCCTGCGATGTGTTAAGATAGCAAAAGCCGAGATAGTACCAGGCGCTTTGTGCTATTTCGGTTCTGACCTTAGTGGCTTTTTGGAAGTTACCGATGGCCGAATTATACTCGCCGGCTTTGTATTTTACCACCCCTATTTTATAATTCTCCTCAGGGCCAATTGAACGTGTACTCCGCTCGTAAACAGCAAAATAATGGTGTGCTTTGTCGTAGTTCTTTAATTCGTAATACGAGTTGGCCAACAGCCTGGCAACTTCTCCTTTTTGTTTGGAGGGCGCTTTGCGATAAAATTTTTCTCCCTGTTCAATTACTTTTTGATACTCCTCTTTTTCGTAATAGATGTGTATTAAATAGTTGGGGATATATTTGCTGAAACGGCGGTTGTTTTCTATTTTTTTAAACGCTTGTAAAGCTTCTTCGTATTGATGTTGCAGGTATTCGATGTGCGCATAATAGTAGGTGGCCGGAGCCGAATAGCTGCTTTTGGTGTCCATTACCTTTGTAAAATCGGTTTTGGCTTGTTCGGGTTTGTTGGTTTTAAGCAGGCAAAATCCGCGTTTGTAATAGTATTCATCCCGATGGTTTGTTGAAAGCCTCGATGCGGTAACCTGTTTAAAGGCTTTTAACGCGGGACGATATTTTTTTTTGGAAAAATAGAGCTTTCCCATTTCAAAGAAAACCGATTCCATGTGGGCACTTTCGGGATATTTTTTTCCAAACCTGATAGCCAGCGGCAGTGCATCACTGTCTTTCATCTCCACTGCGCAAACCAACTTGTAGTAATCCGCATTTTCGATATAAATGTTGTTGTTGCCTTTTTGCTCTTGAATAAATTCCTCAAAAAGTTTTCCGGCAGGCCCGTAAGCCTTTTGGTTAAAAAGTTCCATCGCCTGGCGGTAGGTCTGCCCCGGCTCGTTGTAATAAACCGATTTTTGCGCCAAAACAACAGCAGACAACAAAATCAACAATATTAATGTGTTGAATTTGAAGAAGGTATATCTCATAATCAGGTAATTTTTCTGAAACTAAAATTATTGAATCCGTTTTATACAACGTACAAACAGACGAATAGTTATTAACAGATTCAGTTTATAAACGTACGGGAAGCGGAAAAGTTATGTAGTACAAAAAAATATTTTGATGAAGGATGTTGTTTGAATAATTTATACTATGCTTATAATAAAGTTGTTATCTATTTCATATTATCCTCCTGAATGGTTAAAGTATTTTAATTTATGAGAATACAGTCCTGAAATTAAGCACTTTACTTTTTCTGATTTCTCCAATATCTTCTCCATCGTAAATTAAATATTTGTTTTCGCATCGTTCGGGGTATAATTTCCCGAAAAAATCTAATCCTTTTAGGAAAGAGGTATGAAATGTCTGTGATGATTTTATCTCAACACCGTCAAAAAAATGCCCTTTCTGAATAACGAGATCCACTTCATTTCCATGATTATCTCTGTAAAAAAAGTTTCTCGGGTCTTTACCTGCATTATACCTCTTTTTATAATATTCAACAACAATCATATTTTCAAACAGGTTTCCCCTAAGCGGGTCTCTTGATAATTGATTTGTATTTTCTATACCCAAAAGATAGGATGCCAGCCCCGTATCATAAAAATATATTTTCGGCGATTTTATTAACCTCTTTTTAATGTTGTCAAACCATGGAGGTAAAAGAAAGAGGATAAAAGAAGCTTCCAAAATGGAAAGCCACGATTTGACGGTTTGGATAGAGATTCCGGTATCGTTGGACAATGAGGAAAGGTTTAACACATTGGATGTTCTGCCGGCACAAAGCCTGATAAACTTTTTAAATGTTGATAGATCCTTTATGTTTAACAGGCTCCTCAAATCGCGTTCAAGATAGGTTTCGTAGTAAAATTGATAGGTTTCGTAAGCGGGAAAACCACCTTCCTGAACGGCAGGGTAAAACCCTTTGAGAATAAGTTTGTCTGTTGAAATATCAATGCGTTCTCTACCAAGTTCCGATAATTCAAAAGGTAATAACTTAAGCAGGGCAACTCTTCCGGCAAGCGATTCGTTAATTTTATTTATTAACATAAACTGGTTGCTCCCTGTCAAGATAAATTGCCCCGGTTTTTTGTTTTCGTCCACTATACCCTGAATATATCGGATAAGAATTGGAAGTCGCTGGACTTCATCTATTACAGCTCCGTTTTGCAGTTTGTTAAAAAATGCTCTCGGGTCGTGTTCGATGCTTTCCTGAATGTCAGGCATTTCCAGATTAAAGTATGGTTTTTCCGGGAAAAGGTGTTTTACAAGACTCGTTTTGCCCGATTGTCTCGGGCCTGTGATGGCTATCACCGGAAACCTTCCTGCCGAAGCCAATACGGTTTTTTCAATATTTCTGTTTAGATACATTTTGTACAAATTTGAAGTGTAACTTCATAATTGTACAAAAATAGTAAAAAATTTAAACAGTCGATTTGCTGTAGTATTAAATATCAGTTTTTATTTGATTATTGGCTAATTTCTGTTTTATTCTGCAGGATAATTTATTTGAGCCTCCCCAAAGGACTTAACTCTCTGTAAATCATATATAAAGGACAAATTCAAACTAAAAACTTTCGTAACATCAAACAACAAGGTTGCGGCAAATCAAAGGTTATGATTAAAAAAAGTTACGAGCCTGTAAGCGGGATTCTGTTTCGTGTAGTAACACAAATTCTGTCATTTATCTACGGTTGCCATCGCTGACAACCTTTAGCGACCTACCCGCCGGCTTGGACGAGCAGCCCTTCGGCAGGAAACCCTGCCACGCCGGCATATTTGGTCTTGCAACCCATAAGGTTTACCCAACCACGATGTCACCACCATGGCTCGTAGGCTCTTACCCCACGTTTTCACCCTTACCCTGCCAAAACAGGGCGGTTATTTTCTGTGGCACTTGCTGTTTCTGTTGTTAAACAGAACCTTCCCGTTAGGAAGTATGGTGCTCTGTGTTGTCCCGACTTTCCTCTGCACTTGTAGCACAGCGACAGAACGGCTCGTAACGGCTGCAAAGATACGGATATTTACGCTTCTTTATCCTTGATGTAATGGAACACTATTTTTCCACCATAAGTTGCACCCAGCATCAATAAAATAATGGTGCCTTCTCCAATGGGCGCATTGCCGCCGGTTTGGTTGCCCGATTGCCCATGGCCTGTACCGGGCGGAGGCGGTGGCTGACTGTAACCAATTGTAACAAATAGTAATAGCAGTATCGTAAAAGTAAACTTAATTATTTTTTTCATCATTGCTTTGTTTTAAGGTTTATAAATGCATATTTTATTGAATAACAATCTTTTTTGTTGTAATAAAATTATTCCCGATTATCGAAACCACTGCTACACCGGTAAATCCCGTGATTTTAACAGAGGCCGATTTTTGGTTGTGCATGGCAGCAACGGCTATCTTTTGTCCGGTTACATTGTATATGTTAACGGTAGCATCAATTGGCTTTTCCGAGCGGATTTCAACCCTGTTATTTACACAATACACCTTTATTTTGTTGTTAACGATGTTTTCACGGATGCCCACCGGCACAAAGAGTAGCCTGAACCGTTGCGGGTTATCTCCTTCGTACGATGTGAACTGGTATTCCGGATGTTCGTTCAAAAGTGTGGAAGCCCCCGTTTTCAGGTCTTTTAAATAGATATTTTTGGCAGGCATCAGATTATCGACTCCTTCAGCTTTTATCACATAACGACCGGATGCGTTTTTGATAAATGACAACGGGATTTCGGTGGTATTGGGTGGAAGTGCATCGGTTGATAGTTTATCATTGCCGGCAACGGCGTAAAACTGTGGAGCGTAGCCTTGCAAAAAGTGTGAATCGTATTGGGTGTCGAAACCTGTGGTGGCATCATCTGCAAACCGGATGATACATTCCTGGGCAGTATTTCCTTCCGGGTCAACGGCTGTCAACTTAATGAGGTTGACGGGCGTATCTTTGTGCCATGCCGTTGTGCTGTGTGTACGGTCGGCAACTTTAATTGTGAGGGAACCGGTAGAAGCGTTTACATGAACCAGAAAGCCCTGCATCGCCGGAATAATACCTGTTCCTGCTGCCAAATCGGAATAGCTTGCCGAAGATTCGTTCCACAACTTTGCCGTGGCATCAATATTGGTTAATCCCCAGGCTGTTTTATTCCAAAATAAGGCACTTTGGTAGGGATTACCGAGTAAATGCCATCCCGAAGCGGAAGAAAAGGTTAGCCCTTCAAGATAAATATCTTCGGTGGTAAATGTTCCCGTAAACGATTTAACCTGTTCGTTTCCATAAGCAATCAGATAACCATACCCCGGTTCGAATATGGGATTGGCATCGTTTGAAAAATTGGTGCCGGCACTGCCCTGATTGTAATTGCCGGATGAATTCTTTATGTTTATCCACATATTATCGGGTTCGCTCCAACGGTATAAATCAACATTGTTACTGATAGGTGTGGCAGATATATTTACAAACCCGGGAGATATATTTTGGGAATGAATGGGTGAAGCAATATGATGCCATCCGTGTGAGGCATCGCCCCAGGCAGCAATATGCCGCTGTACGGTTGAGGTTCCGCCTATCATTAATTTTTCCGCTCCGATAAACGACCCGTCGCCGGAAGCCGTTGATTGAATGGTAATATTGTTAACGTAACCTGTAGTTGTTAAGGTAGGGTAATTGGTTTTTCCTGGAGGAATGGTTACGTTGGTGGATGAACCCGGAGGCATACCTGTTGACCAGTTGGCGGTTTTTTTCCAGTCGTTGTCGGAAGTTCCGTTCCAGGTAGCGGCAGTTTTTTGCTCAACAACCTGTATGTCATCAACATATATATAAAACATGTCTTTATTACTATATCCATGGAAACCAATATAATAAGTTCCTGTTGATGAAGGAGTAAAAGTGCCTGTTCCTGTCGTCCATGAGGTGTTTGTAATGTAGTCATTATCAAAGGTAGTTGTGCCTGTCATGGCCGTGGAAGAAGCTGAGGTTCCATATTTTACGGCCAGTTTTTCAGGATAAGTTGCGTGATGGCCTTTATAAACAAAATTAACCTCATAGGTAACGCCGCCGGTTAAATACAACCCTCTGGTAAAAAACCAATCATCCATAGCAAGATAACTGTATTTTATTCTGACACAATTTGGGGAACTGTTATAAATACCACTGTAAGTTAACCACTGCCGATTATCTTCATTGGTATTTTCTACCACCATGCCGCTTGGAAAGGAAGGGACGGTTACATTATCAAAATCCACGAAATAGGGGATATTTGTTGATGTTGTAAACGAACTCTTATTACTCCAATCGCTATAGCCGTCGCTGCCGCAATTGGAACGGACATACCAATCGTAAGAGGTGTTTTCTGTAAGTCCCGTATAAGTGTATGGGTTACTTGTTACACCTGTTTGCGTGGGGTTGCCTGTGGGTGTGAAACCTGCTGCACCCAGTTCAATATCCCACTGGGAGGCATTGTTACTTGTCCATCCCAAATCGGCTGTCGAGGTCGAAATGTTGCTTTCGGTTTGTCCGCCGGGAGCGGGACAGGGGGGGTCAAAGATATGAATGTCATCAATATACCATCCGTTGTGATTGGCACTTGCGTCGGAAGTTAGCCTGAATCTGAATCTGACATTTGCAACTTTATAGGAACTCAAATCGAATGTTTCTTTTTTCCATTTAGTGTTATCCGGAGTGATGTCGCCCCAATCACTATAAGAGCCTTCATCAAAATATGTATGGTCGGCAATATAATTTGTTGAGTTTCCCTGATATGTAGTAGCAGGTAAATCTACATAATTCGTTCCTCCGTCAGTAGAAATTTGAACATAACATTTATCAAAATATTCCTCGGTTATTGCAATATGCCAAAACTCCAAAAACGGGGAGTTGGTTGACGACAAATCAAGTACACCGGTTTCGTGCAGAATGTTTGTGTTACTTGCGATATAGTCGTTGTGAACACTGTGCCAGCCGCTATGATACAATGCGGTATTGTCTGCAAAATCAGTACTGTTTCCCGATGCGTTATCAAAATATGTAAAACCGCTTTCAAAGTCTTCGGTAAGTGGTAAAGTATGAGGGGGAATTTGCGCAGTAAAACTCCATTCGTCTCCTGTTACGGTAGCGCTGCCGTTATAGTCTGTTGTAACTGTCCAGTAATAGGTTGTTGAATAGTTCCAGTTGCTACTAACAGTATAAGAGCTGTTGGCAGCTCCCGAAATTGCCACGTTGTTTACTACATTGGTTCCACCCGAAGTGGTACCGACTGAAATATGATAGCCGTCGGCACCGGTTACATCGTCCCAGTCAAGCGTTGTTGAAGAAGCAGAAACGGAAGGTGCTCCGTTGGCAGGATCGGGGTTGGTTGCTTTTCCATCGGTTGTTGTAAAATTGTTTGCTCCTACCCAGAAACTTTGATGGCCATTGCTACAATTGGCACGTACATACCAGTCGTATCCTGTATTAGCCGTAAGCCCGGTGTAAGTGTAGTAGTTGTTACTAACTCCTGACTGTGTGGGGGTTCCGGTAGGTGTAAAGCCTGCATTATTAAATTCAATATCAAAGTTTGAAGCTCCTCCGCTTACATTATCTGTCCATCCTACCGTGGCGCCGTTTAAACGGAGGTTGGTTACAGATTGATTTGAAGGATCCGGACACGGTATGGTTCCGCTCACCTCAATATCATCAAGCACAACGCCATAGCCAGCCTGTTCGTATCCGTGAAATGCAATTTGATAGGTGGCCGTCAGGTTTGGTAAAGAAAAGGTTTCCTGTGTCCATGACGAAATGCTGTTGGTCCATCCTCCGAGATAGTGCCATGTGTCGGAGGAGGAGGTGCGGTAATAAACCGATAAGGTGTCCTGAGAACCGTCATCATCAGTTTGTGCATGCCAAAAGCTCAGTGTGGCAGTCAGTGCTTCAGTCAGGTCGATTTCAGGGGTAATTAACTTAGTGGCATCATCGTTATAACTTTCTTCATAAAAGCATGCATTCCAGTT
>JALVAQ010000457.1 GCA_027011095.1 Bacteroidales bacterium | reverse complement strand
GTTGGTTGTAAAGGTAAGCAGATCCTTTTTTTCAGGTACCGGCTTTTTATTCTTATTATTTCGTGTAAAGCGAACGGTTCGCTCACGTACTTTTGTGGGAATAAAAGTATTGTCAAGAGTGTCGCTGCCTTTCATTATTAAAATATTTAAGGTATCAGCCGTAAGTGCCGACTCGTTTAAATACCACCATAAAGTATCGTGGTTTTCCGACCACCGGTTTAGGTGCCACAGGTTTCGTTGAGGGTAATTAACGGCATTAATCGACACATCGCCGGCAGGGTTTGAAAAAATAAACCGAATGGTATTTAACCCTGTGAGCTTGGCTTCCATAACCCGCTGTACGGTATCTTTTTGTTGAAACAAAAACAGGTTTAACGGTTTGGCGTTTGAGGCTTCCGTTTTCAGGGTGTCAAGCTTAATGCTGTCGGAAACATGTATTGCCATTTCATCAAGTTCTATTTCGGTGGTATCTTTTTTTCGAAGGGTGTCAACCTTGGGAGGGGCTATAAAAACAGGGTGTACCAACGAGTCGATAAAAGCAATCTCTTCGGAAGGCTGATCGTAAAAATAGTTACTGTTGAGGTCTTTTAAGGCAAAAACGAGGTAATCATCGTTGGCCAGTCCTGCAAAGGCAAATTTGCCGCTTTTGTCGGTTTTACTTAAATAGTAGGGAGGCACTTGCAGCGGTAGCGAGTCGAAGGGGATGGTGTCGTTACCATGGCGGTACAGCATAACCATCACACCGTCGGAAGGTTGAAGGTCGAAAGCATTTACAACTTTACCGCTTAGGCTCAACGAGTCCACGTGGTCGCCGGTGGAAAATATGTAGCTGTAGTTGTGCAACGGGTTTCCTTCGGTTAAATCTTTAATGGCATCGCCAAAATATACTGAATAGGTTGTGTTGGGCCTGAGTTCTTCTTTAAATTTAACGGTGAGTTTTTTTCCTTTCAAATGAAAATCGGGTTTCTCTTTTACGGTAGGCGAAATTAACAGATGTTCGTTAATTTTATCGAGCACCACAAACTCGCTAAATTTCAGCTCAAACTTTTTTCCTGTAAATCCGGGCGAGCCGTTGGGTGGTATTGCCTGAACAACCGAAGGGGGTGTAACATCTTTTTTCCCGCCAACAGGCATGGCTTCCTGCGCACACGAAAAGGCTACAAAGGCAACAATTGCCGGTAAAATTATATTTAAAACTATTTTTCTCGCCATAAAACGCACCTTAATCTTTTATTTTACAAAGATGAAAATTTATTTGGAAAGGTGGAGGGGGTAATTGAAGTATTCTATGAAGTTGTTTTTGATGTTGGTCAAGCCCCCGGTGTATAACGGGTAACAATGCAGGGAGGGGAGGGCTACATGTATATACCCCGATAGAATTTTTCTTCACTTACACTGTAAAAAATCACACGCCATAATTGATTCTTAACTATAAATCTGTAAACCGGTCACCCTGACTTCCGGCACGTGTTTATCCGGCATGTGTTCGAACAGGAAAAGCCAGACAAACTTATAATGTACACTATATTTT
>JALVAQ010000456.1 GCA_027011095.1 Bacteroidales bacterium | reverse complement strand
AATTTATGAACTTAACGCCGACTGGACTACTCCTGCTAACTCAACCTTTTCAATGACACAACAATTGCCGGTAAACGCTTTTTCAGGAAATTTTAACAGTAGTTGGGATAACATTTTACAACCCGGCACCTCTCAAAAACTGGATGGCCTTTCTACCATATTAATGTATAGGGCTCAGTACCGAAATTTTAACGGAACACAAAAAATTGTTTGCACCCATACCATTGCAGAGGCTTCCGATGAGTCGGCAATAAGATGGTATGAGCTGGAAAACACCGGCTCAGGTTGGAATATCGCCCAACAGGGAACTTACAACCCCGATAACGTAAGCCGGTGGAATGGCAGCATCGCCATGAACGATTTGGGAGAAATAGCATTAGGATATTCTGTTTCCGACGGCACTTCTACCTATCCCGGTATTCGGTATTGCGGACAGTCAACCAATGCTCCTGCCAATGTTATGGACATTGCCGAAACAACCATTCAAACAGGAGCCAATGCTCAAACGGGCGCCAACCGGTGGGGTGACTATAGCAACATCAGTGTTGACCCTTCCGACGGAGTAACTTTTTGGTACACCAGCGAATATATTAACGGCTCCTCACGAGCCACCCGCATAGCTTCCTTTTCTTTTCCTCCATCTTGTTCAGCTCCTTCGACCCAGGCATCGAACTTTACTGCCGGTTCGGCCACCACTTCTGCACTTACCCTTTCGTGGAACAGAGGTGATGGCGATTCGGTGCTGGTGGTTGCCCGCGAAAGCAGTGCGGTAAATGCTAACCCTGTTTCGGGAATGACCTATTCTTCTGATACCGTTTTTGGTTCGGGAAGCGAAATTGGTACAGGAAATTTCGTTATTTACAATGGAGTTGGTACTACGGTTACTGTTTCGGGCTTAAATCCGGGAATTACCTATTACTTTAGTATTTACGAATATTTTGGTACTGACCATTGCTACAATACCACTGCTTTAACTGGAAGTGGTACAACGCAGGGGCCACCTACCGTTTCAACTTTGGCGGCCACCAACATCACATCAACCACTGCCGAAAGTGGAGGTGAGGTAATTTCGGAAAACGGTGCTTCGGTTACAGCAAGAGGAGTTTGTTGGAGTATTTCTGCAAATCCTACTCTTTCAGATAATCATACAACAGATGGAAGCGGTGTTGGCACCTTTGTCAGTAACCTCTCCAATCTTTCAGGGTCAACACACTATTATACACGTGCTTATGCCACCAACGCGTACGGTACTGCTTACGGGAATCAGGAGGAGTTTATTACAAGTTGCGGAATGGTAAATGTTTTTCCTTATCAGGAAGATTTTGACAGCTGGGCCGTGAGTTCGCCGGCTTACAGTTGTACCGCTGACAACTCCGTACCGTTTAACGACTGCTGGATAAATTATGTTGGCGATAACATCGATTGGGATATTTTAACAGGATCAACCGGTTCATCAGGAACAGGGCCTTCGGGTGATCACACCTCCGGAAACGGCAACTATATTTACACCGAAGCATCATCGTGTAACGCAAGTACCGGCTATGTTATTAGTCCCGATTTTGATTTTAGCGGTCTGTCAAATCCTGAATTTTCCTTTTGGTACAACATGTATGGCAGCAACATGGGTTCGCTTTCGGTACAGGTTTCCGATGATGGTGGCACAACCTGGTCGGGCGACTTGTTCAGCATCAGTGGCGATCAGGGTACAGCATGGCATCAGGAAAGTTTATCACTTCATAGTTACGCAGGCTTAACAAGTGTTACCATCAGAATTAAAGGCGTAACGGGAAGCGACTATACTTCGGATATGGCCATTGACGATGTTGAAGTTTCCGAAGGATGTACTCCTCCCGACACGCAGGCCACAAATATGGGTTTTCAGAATATTACCGATAGCACATTGCAGTTAACCTGGAACCGGGGAAATGGCACCTCGGTTTTGGTTTTGGCACACGAAAACAATCAGGTAAACGACAATCCCCGGTCGGGAACAATTTATGCAGCCGATACTATTTTTGGTAAAGGCGATGTGGTTGGAACCGATAATTACGTCGTTTATACGGGTACTGACACTTCGGTAAACCTTACCGGATTAACATCGGGAACGCCCTATTATTTTAATGTTTACGAATATTTTATTGCTGACAATTGTTACCTCGTTCCGGGCTTGTCGGGCAACACCATTACCACCGGAAATCCACCCTGCATTGCCTGCTCTTCATACGGTAACACCACCTTCCTTACAAGCACCACCTTTGTGGGTTTTAACACCATCAGCAACGCATCGGGCAAACCTTCGGGTTATAGCGATTATACCGACCAGTCAACCGATGTAAAGTTGGGAAACAGCTACAGCCTGACTGTCAGGGTAAATACCGATGGCGACTATACCACATACACTAAAGTATGGATTGACTGGAACCATGACTGTGATTTTGATGACGCCGGCGAAGAGTATGATTTGGGTTCAGCCACCAACGTGTCCGATGGCCTTACAGCCAATTCACCTTTGTCGATTACCATTCCTGACGACACCCTGTCAGGGAGCGTAACCATGCGGGTATCAACTAAATACAGCAGTGCGGCCACAAGTTGCGCCACCGATTATGACGGTGAAGTGGAAGACTATACTTTACGGTTAGTACCGGGAGAAACAGGTTGGATAGGGAACAGTACTGATTGGTTTGATACGGGTAACTGGTCCAATGGCAAAGTTCCAACTTCAAATTACATTGTTTCCGTACCTCAAACCCCGTCGGGAGGTAACTTTCCGGAAATTAGCTCGGGAAACCATGCCGTTTGCTATAAACTGATTGTTGAGCCTAACGCAACCATTATTGTAAACGGTACACTGGAAGTGAAACACTGATGTTGTTATTTGTGAGTTGTTAAAAAGCTATTTGTTAATCGTTAATTGTTATTTGTTAATCGTTAATTGTTATTTGTTAATTGTTAGTGGTTATTTGGATTAAATTATGGTCTCTAACATACAATAAATAAGAGCTTTTCGTATTATTTATATTTTTTCTAAATCAGATTATTATTGTTTCTGATATTTCTTATATTTGCTGCCTGAAATTCTTTAACCATAGCATTTTATGAATAAACAAGTAGTTGGCCGCATTGCTCAGATTATTGGCCCGGTTATCGACGTAGTTTTTGATAACGAAAATGACCTCCCGAATCTTTATGATGCCCTTGAAATTACCCGTGAGGGCGGCGAAAAATTAATTCTCGAAGCCCAGCAGGCAATTGGCGAAAATACCATTCGTACCATTGCCATGGATTCAAGTGACGGATTGGCAAGAGGAATGGAAGTGATTCCTTTGGGACACCCTATTTCGATGCCTGCCAGTGAAGATATAAAAGGAAGACTTTTTAATGTTGTAGGAAAAGCCATCGACGGTCTTGGCCAGATTGACACTAAAAACAGAGCCTCTATCCATCGTGACCCTCCTAAGTTTGAAGAGCTTACAACCAGTAAAGAAGTGCTTTACACAGGTATTAAAGTTATCGACCTGATTGAGCCTTATTCAAAGGGTGGTAAAATCGGCCTCTTTGGTGGCGCCGGTGTTGGTAAAACCGTAATTATTATGGAGCTTATCAACAACATTGCCAAATCGTATGCCGGCCTTTCGGTATTTGCCGGTGTGGGTGAGCGTACCCGTGAAGGTAACGACCTGCTGCGCGAGATGATTGAATCGGGCGTAATTAAATATGGTAAAGAGTTTGAAGAAGCCATGGAAAAAGGTGGCTGGGATTTGGATAAAGTTGACCGTAAAGAGTTGGCCGAATCACAGGCTACATTGGTTTTCGGACAGATGAACGAACCCCCCGGAGCACGTGCCCGTGTTGCCCTTTCAGGACTGACACTTGCCGAATATTTCCGCGATGGCGACGAAAAATCAGGCGGCCGCGACATTCTTTTCTTTATCGATAATATTTTCCGTTTTACACAGGCCGGTTCAGAGGTGTCAGCCCTTTTGGGACGTATGCCCTCAGCCGTAGGTTATCAGCCAACGCTGGCCACCGAAATGGGATTGATGCAGGAACGTATTACCTCCACAAAGAGAGGCTCCATTACTTCGGTACAGGCTGTATATGTACCTGCCGATGACCTTACCGACCCGGCACCTGCTACCACCTTTGCCCACCTTGACGCCACCACGGTGTTGAGCCGTAAAATTGCAGAGCTTGGTATCTATCCTGCCGTTGACCCATTGGATTCAACATCACGTATCCTTTCGCCCGACGTGGTTGGCGACGAACATTACAACACTGCCCAGCGTGTAAAACTTATTCTTCAGCGTTACAAAGAGTTGCAGGATATTATTGCCATTCTTGGTATGGATGAGCTTTCGGAAGAGGACAAACTGATTGTTCACCGTGCACGTCGTGTGCAACGTTTCCTCTCGCAGCCTTTCCATGTTGCCGAGCAGTTTACCGGATTAAAAGGTACGGTGGTTTCCATTGAAGATACCATCAAAGGATTTAACATGATTATGGATGGCGAAGTGGATGAATATCCCGAAGCAGCTTTCAACCTTGTGGGCACCATCGAAGAGGCCATTGAAAAGGGTAAGAAAATGCTTGCCGAAAGTAAGTAACCAACTTATCTGAACATTATGAATCTTGAAATAATAACACCGGACACAACCATTTACAAGGGCGAAGCCGATTTGGTTCAGCTTCCCGGCATTGATGGTTCCTTTGAAATATTGCAAAACCATGCACCATTAATTTCAGCCCTCGACAAGGGCAAAATTAAAGTTAAAACGGGCGGCTCCGAAAAGTTCTACGAAATTAACGGAGGCGTTATCGAAGTGCTTAACAATAAGGTACTAGTGCTGGCACAGTAATTTGTTCGGAAAATCAGAATAAAAAAAACCACCTTAGTAAATAAGGTGGTTTTTTTATTTATCAGGCTTTGCTAATCTATCTCCCAGGTATTCCCGCTGTTAAGCAAATCGTCAACATTTTTGTAGGGGGAAACCTCTTTTTCGTGTTCAACCGATTCCCATACGGCATCGTTTAAAGTTTGAAAAGGAGTAGCCCTGATAACACCCAATGCCACAGGAAACTCCGGAGTCATCATGCTGGCAAGCATCATGTGGATTCCGGCATCTTCAGTGGTGGGGTCGTGAACCAAAATGTCATCTTCGGTAACACCATCTTCGCCAATGGTTACCACTTTCAGGCGGGTTCCGTCAAGCACAATACCTTTGTTGTTTTCTTTACCAAAAATCATGGGCTTGCCGGCTTCCAAAATTAACTGATTGTCAGCTTTGGTATCTCTTCCGGTAATGTCGCCATGAATTTTATTGTTAAAAATAACGCAGTTGGCCAAAATTTCAACAATGGAAGCACCACGATACATGGCAGCTTCAATAAAAACTTTTTGCATCAGCTTGGGGTTGGTGTCAACCACGCGGGCAAAAAACTTACCCCTTGAACCAATTACCAATTCGCCGGGATTGAAAGGCTGCTCAAAAACACCCTGCGGCGAAGTTTTGGTTTTCTGACCCTTAAAAGTGGTGGGCGAATATTGTCCTTTTGTTAAGCCGTAAATACGGTTGTTAAACATCAGGTAGGTAATATCCACATTACGACGGGCAACATGAATAAAATGATTTCCACCAATGGCCATGGAGTCGCCATCGCCACTAATCATCCAAACATTAAGTTTTGGATTAGCAACTTTAATACCGGTGGCAAGTGCTGCTGCGCGGCCATGGATACCATGAATACCGTATGTGTTCATATAATAAGGAAACCGTGAGGAGCACCCGATACCGGAAACCACCACGAAATCTTCTTTATTAAGGTTCAGCTTTTCGCCCACAACAGGAAAAACTGCTTCTACCGACCGCAGGATAGCATGGTCGCCACAACCCGGGCACCATTTAACCATCTGATCGCTTTCAAAATCCTCTTTGCTGAGTTTGACTGGTTGGGTTTGTATTTTACTTTCCATAGTACTATTCATTTAAAAGGGCGTTAAACTGATCTTTTAACTCGTTAACCATAAAGGGTAATCCCTGAATTTTATTATACTGGCGATAGGTAAACTGCGGGAAAGTCATCCGTAAAACGTTGACAAATTGCCCAAGGTTAATTTCGCAGACAATAATTTTTTTGAACTTCGATAAAACCTCTGTCGTATTTTTAGGCATTGGTTTGATATATCGGAAATGAGCCAGGCTAACCTTTTTACCTTCGGCACGAAGCTCTTCAACAGCTGTAAGCATCACACCATAGGTACCACCCCAGCTTACTACTAAAATATCTCCATCTTCATCACCTTCAATTTCCAGGTCGGGAATGTAGTTGGCAACACGCTCCACTTTTTCTTCTCTTAAATACGACATCTTTTGATGGTTAAGCGGGTCGTGCGAAACATTTCCGGTAATATCTTCTTTTTCCAGTCCGCCCAAACGATGACGTAATCCCGGTGTTCCGGGTAGTGCCCATTCGCGACTTAACTTTTCAGCATCGCGTTTGTAAGGAGCATAATTGGGATCGTTTGCTTTTACAATAGGAGGATGAATTTCGGGCAAATCAGCTACTTTGGGAATTTTAAATACTTCCGAACCGTTGGCGATGGAGCCGTCGGTGAGCAAGATAACCGGTACCATGTGTTCCATAGCTACCTTGGCAGCTTCAAAAGCACCGTAAAAACAGTCGGCAGAGCTTTTTGCAGCCATTACAACTACGGGAGCTTCACCGTTTCTTCCGTACAAGGCCTGCATTAAGTCCGACTGTTCCGATTTGGTTGGTAAGCCCGTTGAAGGGCCACCACGCTGAACATTGATGATAACCAGTGGCAATTCGGTCATAACCGCAAGGCCTATGGCTTCGCTTTTAAGTGATAAACCGGGGCCTGAAGTGGAAGTAACCGCCAGAGCACCTGCAAAACTGGCTCCAATGGAAGAAACCACGCCGCCGATTTCATCTTCCATTTGCATGGAGATGGCCTGGAATTGTTTGTGTTTGGCAATTTCCTGTAAAATTTCGGTGGCAGGGGTAATGGGATATGAACCTAAAAATACATTTCTTCCCGAGCGTTCCGAAGCAGCCAAAATACCCCATGAAGTGGCAAGGTTACCGGTAATGTTACGGTAGCGGCCTTTGTTTAACGGAGCAGGCTCAATTTTAAAGGTGTTGGCAAAAACTTCCAAAGTATCGGCAAAATGATAGCCGGCTTCAAGCACCTTTTTGTTGGCTTCAACAATAACAGGATTCTTTTTAAATTTCTGCTCAAAAAAGCTGAAGGTCTTTTTATAATCGCGGTTAAACATATAAAACACCATTCCCAGTGTAAACATGTTTTTCGATTTCATGGCCGATTTATTGTCAAGTGCCATCTCTTTGACAGCTTCTTTTGTCAGTGTTGAAATGGGAGCCTGAACCACGAGATAGCCGTTTAACGAACCATCTTCAAGCGGATTGGTTTCGTAGCCTGCTTTTGCAAGGTTCTTTTCCGTAAAAGCATCGGTATCAACAATGATAATGCCGTTTGACTGAACCCATTTTAAGTTGGCTTTTAACGAAGCCGGGTTCATGGCTACCAGTACATCGGCACGGTCGCCGGAAGTGTGAATATCGTTGGCTCCAAATCTGATTTGAAAACCTGAAACACCTGAAACAGTTCCCTGTGGTGCTCGTATCTCCGCGGGGTAATCGGGAAAGGTAGCGAAATCATTACCTGCGAAGGCTGTTGAATCTGAAAAAAGATTGCCGGTAAGCTGCATACCGTCTCCCGAGTCTCCGGCAAACCTGATTACTGCACTTTCCAGTTCAACGACTTTTCCTTTATGCGTTGTCATAAATTTTATTTTTTAAACGAGACAAAATTAAGTCAATTCTTTTACGTCCAACCAAATAGCAGGTTTTTTTTTAGCTTTTATATGAACCCGCATTCAATGTGAAAACTTTTTTTTAATAAGTTGCTAATAAGGTAAATAGAAAGATGCTTTTTGAGGTTTTGTTTTTTAATAACAGCTAATTATAACAAGTCTAAATTCCAAATTAGCGCCATAACTATTTATTTAGATTTAAATAAAATATTTGGATTTTGAGTTATCAGAATAACAATTGTATATATTTGCCATGAATTTTGAACTTAAAAATTAGTATTATGGCTTACAAAATTAGTGACGATTGTACCGCTTGTGGTACATGTATCGACGAATGTCCGGTAGAAGCTATATCAGAAGGTGATATTTATGTTATCGATCCTGATCTCTGTACAGACTGTGGCGCTTGCGCTGACGTTTGTCCTGTTGAAGCTATTCATCCGGAATAAAAACATTGCAGTTTTTTTAACCCTGATTACCTTGTAGTCAGGGTTTTTTTATGTGCCAAATCCGGGTGTGGTGCGTGGTAGACCCTTGTAAGCTCGTTTGAATTTGCCCGCCCCTGCCCGACTTCGTCATACAGGTACGTTCGGACGGGCAAATCTGAAAAAGCTTGGGGGTTTAAGCAGTGTACTCCCTCTTCTTGTCCTTGCTCAGGTAGCTAAGGGATTTCAGAACCGACTAATATTTAAATTATTCAATTAGAAACAATTTAATTCTAACTTTGTTTTCTTGTTGAGAAAAAATCATTTAATTAAACAGGGAAAATGATTCAATATTTTAAAAAGCACAAAACCACACTTGTTTTACTTCTTACTACTATTGTTTTAATTTGGGTTAGTTCCAACAGGTTTTGGGGTCATAACCGTTGGCATAAAATCTTAAAATCTGATGCAACAGGCTATTATGCTTATCTTCCGGCAGTAATTGTTTACCACGATCTGTCGTTTTCATTTTTTGACAAAGTTAATAAAGGAGCGTATCGAAACAATTACAAATATGATTATCGAAATAATACCGGTAATGGGGTTGTAAATAAGTATTTTGCCGGCGTGGCATTTGTACAAATTCCCTTTTATCTTGCAGGTCATATGCTTACTTCACTTTCGTCGGGTACACCCGATGGTTACAGCAAATGGTATTTGATTTTATTTCAAATGGGTGCCCTTTTTTACTGTGTTTTAGGACTTTTCTTTTTTTGGAAAGTTTTAAAGCTTTTTAAGGTTGGCGATTCGGTTTCAGCCTGGATAATTGTGGCCGTATTGTTCGGCACCAATCTTTATCACTATACGGTAAACGAATCAGGCATGTCGCATGTTTATTCGTTTGCTTTTGTTAATCTGTTCGTTTGGCAGGCATTGCGCTATTTCAGAACCGGAAAAAATGCTCATTATTATTGGGCAATGGCAGCCCTCGGAGTTATAACACTTATCAGGCCTGTAAACGTATTAGTATTGTTAAGTATTCCGTTTTTAAGTGGTGATTTTTCTACGCTAAAACGAGGCATCAAAAAACTTTTTAAAAAGCCGGCTGTTTTAATGGTTGGCATTTTTCTGTTTTTTATCATGGTTTCGATACAACTTATAATTTACAAAATTGAAACGGGTAATTTTATTGTTTATTCTTATGGCAAAGAGGGGCTGAATCTGTTAAAACCTCATTTTATCAACTTTCTTTTTTCCTATCGGAAAGGATTTTTCGTTTATACGCCCATGGCCTTTCTTTCGTTGTTTGGAGCCGGGTACTTATTGAAAGTTAACAAATATATTTTTTTCAGTTGGGCAGGTTTTTTGTTAATAGTGATTTATGTTATTTCAAGCTGGTGGATGTGGTATTACGGCGGTAGTTTTTCATCAAGGGTGATGGTGGAATATCTTACATTCTTTTTTATTCCGTTGGCACTTTGGCTTTCTAATACAAAATACAAAAAGCTGTTGAAATTGGCAATGGTTATACTTATATTGGTTAACCTAATTCAAACCTATCAGTATCAGGGTGGATATATCCACTGGTCAGAAATGAATAAAGAGCGCTACTGGAACAACTTTTTAAGACTTGACAAAGCCATTAATCACCAACGCGACTGGTAAAAAACAGCAAGTTCAACAGTGCTATTCCTGTTCCTGTTTTTCAAAATATTGATGCTTTACTTTTAAGAGTAAGTAAGCCAGAGCAATACCCATGAGGATATAAAATCCTCCGCCAATGGCTGCTCCACCTCCAACAGGATCTATACCCCCGCCCACGGGACTACTCCCGGGGTCAGGGGGTTGCGATCCTGCATTCACCTCAATAAAATTGATTAGAAAGAATACAAGTGAAAAAATTGTTCGTTTTAATAATCTGCCGTGGTGGTGAATAAAATGGCACATAATTGTTATTTTATAATGAATTTCAGCTTTTTCAAAATGGCTCTGTTATTATCTTTAAAAACAGCTATATACATTCCGCTATTCAGGATCAGGTTTACATATTCGGTAGATATCCCTTTTGACACTTCCGCTTGCCTTAAACGGCCAAGCATATCATAAATTTGAATCTTTCCACCGGAGTTGGACGATGGCTTGCCAATAATAACCAGCTGTTTACTGTTGTTAACATACATTTCAATTGAATTTAGATCTGTTGGCTCATTGGTACCTACGGTGGTGGCGTCAAAGGTTAATACAAAACGTTTGATGTTGTCGCCGGGAGTACCATTAAAGGTGTACGAAGGGCTGCTACGGAGATTGGTTATTTGGCCTGTTTTAGTATCTTCAAGGGTAATAACCATATCTTCAGGAAAGTTCTCAATACCTCCACATGAGATAGTGAAAGTACCGGACAAACCAGGCTTAAATCCTACCGAAACAGTTTCAACAGGCCCATCGAACGGTTGTGTGTTCATGGCTGCTTCTTCGTTATCCACATAGCTGTATAGCTGCGGAGCCTCGTCGATTCCGGCCAGCTTATAAGCATCAAAATCGTTATCAAATCCGTTAGAGGCATCCTCATCAAACAACACCATGGTTTCGTCTTTATAATTGTTGCCTCTAACAAACAAGCGGAATAATTCTCCTGTTGAAGAAACTTTCAGAAATTTTTGAGGGTTGTGTGTCCGCGAGTCCTGTGTTATGGTTAATTGGGGCGAGCTTGCATTGGCATGGATAAAGAACCCCTGTTGCGACGGAACATATTGGGATATGCCTGTTGAACCGGTATGAGTGGTACCATTATAAGTAAGGTATTGAGTTCCATCCCAGTAATAAACAGTGTTGTCGATGTTGGTTTTTGTGAGGTTGGTATTGTCCCAGTCGAAAGCCGACGGATAAGCATTTCCCACAAGATTCCATCCGTAATCAAGCTCCGGATCACCACTTAACGAAATGGTTGGTGAGTAGTCGCCTGTGTTAAGGTTGCCTGTATATTCCACAATCGTGTTACCCGTGGAGCCTGAGTTTGACCACGATGCATACCCTTTTCCCGACAGCAACGGGTCGGAGGCATTGGTAATATAAACCCAGTCTTTGGCACTCTCATCCCAATATTTAACCCACATACCTGTAAAAGGGGCAGCAGTAGAGTTGGAAACAGGAGATGCAAAATAGTGCCATTGGTCTTCTGAAATATACCGTTCAACTGTTACAGTTCCTGAAACGTTAATGGTTCCTTCGTCAATAAATGATGCAGTGGCCGAGTCTTTCGATTTCAGTGTGAAGTCGCCGGAAACATTTACGGTTTTACCCGAATTAATGGTCATTGCCGACATAGGTTTCATAATAAGTTCGTAGGTTTCGCCATCCATATCAACATTTATCATTCCCGAGTCGATAATTGCTTTGCAAATGTTGTAAGGAATACCGTTGGACCATTTTTCAGGGTCTGACCAGTTACCATCACCATTCCAAATGGTTATAATGCTTCCGGGTGTTTCCGAAAGTTTGTAAAGACCGGTGGAGGTTCCCATTAGCGTTGAACCATATTCAAGGTCGGGAACAAACTCTCCCGGAAGCCCTTCAAAAACCAATGTGGTAGAATTAAAGATGGTATTGGTACGCCATAAATCTCTTCTGGCAGCTACAGATACAATATCGGGATCATCGGGATGGATTAATACAGCAGAGAATGCTCCTTCAGGCATCATGTTGTTAATATAGCTGTACGTGTTACCCCCATCAGTGGATTTGGCAAATGCATAATCCAGATTCTCACCCGAAGCAAAATAGAGTGTATTCACCGTGCCGGGATAAACATCCAAATCGTAAATTGGCATGCTGTCAACGGTTGATCCGGCCATTTGGCTGGTGGGGCCGGTATTTAAATATTCCCAGTTAAGTCCAAAGTCGGTGGATCGCCACAGCTGTCCGTTTACTGTTGGGAAAGCATGATCCCAGTAGCCACATCCGACAAAAATTATGGTGTCGGCAGGCCCATAACCCACAGCAACACTGTTTCCTTGCTCAAAGGTAACGCCTCCATCAGTGGGGTGTTGTTTTGTCCAGCTGCTACCACCATCGGTTGATAACCAGATGTTTCCATAATCAAAAAGCAAGCTTGGCCAAACATTGGAACCTGTACCTGTTACAGCCACGATGGTGTCGGATGTAATAAACTGAACATCGGTAACCATGTAATCGCGATGTGTACCTGTTCCCCAATCCGATGGGGTTACCTGAGTAAATCCCGTTGGCCCGGTAGTGGTTACATAAAATCCGTTGTTGTATCCAACCACAACATGTAAGCTGTCGTTGGGGTCGATATCCACAGCCGAAACGCCACCATCATCGCCAACTCCTGAAATTGGAAAATCACCATAGGGTGGGCGCCATTTATTAACACCTAAAACAGCATTGTTGTGGTAGGCGATGGTATATCCAAGGCCGGCTTTGGTAGCCACATAATACGTGTTGGTACGAAGTTGGGCTATTTTAGAAATGGATACCGCTGCATGTCCTTCGTTGTCAGGGTTGGTAAAAGAAGTGCCATAATCATAACTCACCTGTGGTCCTTTATTCTTTGAACAGATAATAATATTCGGATTATAAGGATTGGCAGCAGTGGCATTGTCTTCCATAAAATGCGCACTCCAGGTACTACCCAAATTGGTTGAATAATCGCCTCCGGGGAAAGATAACCGCAACCCGTTGCTAACAGGCATCGAACTAACCCAATGGGGACTGTAATCGGCATTTTGCAATGGCCAGTTTGTTCCTCCCGAAGGTGTTATATCGTTCCAGCTACTTCCTCCATTTAATGAGCTGAACACTTTAATAGTCTGAATATTTGGCTCTTTGGTTGAAACAATAATGGTGTCCATTGATGTATCGGCAGGATGCGAAAAAACCTTCCGGTAATAATAGTCGAAAGTAGAAACGGGATGGGCAATTTCAGTAAAGGTAGTTCCATCGTATTTTAGTAACCGTGCGTAGTTCTCCATGTTGGCACGTACTACCAGCAACAAAGGATATCCGCTGGTTGTGTTGGCGGCACTAATCCACATAATATGAGTGGAAGTGTCGGCAAGAGTAACCGTATCCATATCGAGAATAATATTGTGGCTTCCCAATGTTGCCGTATCGTTAGTGCGTAATAAATAATGATCCATTGCAATGTAAAACCAATGGTCTGTCAACTCGATGGCATCAGGGCCTTCCATGCTTGCAGCAGGGTTTATTTGCTTTAACAGGTAGTTGTCAAAAGCGGTAACAAAAGTACCGCTGTCGCCATCATCATACGAAATAACGGTTGACTCGAGTGTACCGCCAGCTTCTGCCGTTTCAACACCAACCCAACCTACGCGATTGGTTAACACTCTTCTGCCGCCACTCCATCCTCGCTGAGCTGAATTGTATTCCAACGAGTCGATGGGAAAAGCCTGTGTCCATGTTTTACAGGTGTCGTCAGAATAAAACAAAGAACCGGGTGATTCTACAGTGGAAAACAGCCTGTAATTGGTATCGTAGGCAAAATCGGTAGAAGCTCCTCCGTATAAGCCTACGTTTACCCTTTCGTAAGTAGTGCTTTGTCCTTGTACAACATCTGCGTAGAATGCCAACATAAGTACTACTGTTAATAAGGTGTTCAGTTTAATCAGCCGATTAAATTTAAAAGTAAAGGTTTTCATAATATTACTATTTTATTGTTTTTTCTTCTGTAAAAAAAAGTACATCACATGGTTTTTAGTCATGCTAATACGGAACTAAAATACTAAATTATAATGGGGGAATGCAAGTGCCATTGAGCGAACGGCAGAAACCAATGAGTGAACGGTTAAGAATTTGTTGTCAACGACAGGAAAAAAGTTAACAAAACAGCAACATGGTTTATATAGATGGATGCCATACTGTGCAAAATGGCCATAGTAAATGGCATGATGGGTGGGATGTTGGTTTTGGAACCATCAAACAAACCGGAAATAACCAGTCAAACCCCCGGCTTTTTTAACGGATAACAAAATGCCGAAGGATTGACTGGTACGCTAAACAGCTTTGATTATTTTATAAATCAGGTTTAATACCTGTAGTGTTCGGGTTTGTATGGCCCTTCAACATTAACGCCGAGGTATGCGGCCTGCTCTTCAGAAAGTTTGGTAAGTTTAACACCAATTTGCTCCAAATGCAAACGGGCAACCTCTTCGTCAAGATATTTGGGTAGGCGATAAACATCTACTTTATATTTACCACGGTTTTTCCAAAGGTCAAGCTGAGCCAGTGTCTGATTAGTAAACGAGTTGCTCATTACAAACGACGGGTGGCCTGTTGCACATCCAAGGTTTACCAAACGGCCTTCTGCCAACAGATAGATACAATGTCCGTCAGGGAAAATATATTTGTCAACCTGTGGCTTAATGTTGATTTTCTTAATGCCGGGGTAAGCTTCCAGTTGTGCTACCTGAATTTCGTTGTCGAAGTGCCCGATGTTACAAACAATGGCTTCGTCTTTCATGGCAGCCATGTGGTCGATGGTGATAACATCTTTGTTTCCGGTGGTGGTAACAAAAATATTACCTTCTTTAACACCCTCTTCCATAGTTGTGATTTCAAAACCTTCCATGGCACCCTGAAGGGCACAAATAGGATCGATTTCGGTAACCAAAACACGGGCGCCGTACGAACGCATGGAGTGCGCCGAACCTTTACCAACATCGCCATACCCGGCAACAACTACCACTTTTCCGGCAATCATTACATCGGTGGCGCGTTTAATACCATCGGCCAATGATTCGCGACAACCATACAGGTTATCAAATTTTGACTTGGTAACCGAATCGTTAACATTAATAGCCGGAACCAACAATTCACCGCTTTCTTTCATTTGATATAAACGGTGAACGCCGGTGGTGGTTTCTTCCGAAACGCCACTCCACTCTTCCACTGTGCGGTGCCACTTGGTTGGGTCTTCTTTTAAAGTTTCTTTTAAAATATTAAGAATTGCCTGTTCCTCTTCGCTACCGGCTTCAACATCAAGTGTTGCAGCATCGTTTTCAGCAGCATATCCTTTGTGAATAAGCAGGGTAGCATCGCCACCATCGTCAACAATCATGTGCGGGCCTTTGCCGTCAGGAAACGAAAGAGCCTGTTTGGTACACCACCAATACTCATCCAACGTTTCACCTTTCCA
Source organism: Bacteroidales bacterium (assembly GCA_027011095.1). GTDB lineage: Bacteria > Bacteroidota > Bacteroidia > Bacteroidales > F082 > B16-G9. The sequence continues at coordinate 2,821 of JALVAQ010000456.1, read as the reverse complement.
GGCAAAAACCGGAATACCTTTTGCGGCAATGGCTGCAGCAGCATGGTCCTGTGTGGAAAAGATGTTACAACTTGCCCAACGCACATCAGCACCCAATTCAACTAACGTTTCAATTAAAACAGCAGTTTGGATGGTCATGTGCAATGAACCGGTTATGCGGGCACCTTTTAAAGGTTTTTCAGTTCCATATTTTTTGCGGAGTGCCATTAAGCCGGGCATCTCTTTTTCGGCTATATCAAGTTCCTTACGACCCCAGTCGGCAAGGTTGATGTCTGCAACTTTATATTGCAATTCGGTGTTTACAGCAACATTCGACATATAATAAATTGTTTTGACAGTTAATTTTAATTTTCGGGCTGCAAAGATAAGAAAAGGATTGATACATTGACGCATTGACGCATTGACGCATTGACGCATTGACGCATTGACGCATTGACGCATTGACGCATTGACGCATTGACGCATTGACGCATTGTAGCATTGTAGCATTGTAGCATTATCGCATGATCACTTCGCTGCCGGATGTGGTGGTACGCTTAATAAATAAGATAAGTATTCAGATAAGACAGAAATTATTAAAAATCATATCCTTAGGGTAGCCTTAAGCCTTAACGGATTTTGTAATAAATCCAACGCATCGTTGATGTTATTAAAAACAACATCCGCTTTTTGCAGGGTTTTAACGGCTGCTCCTTCCTGTTGTACAATTGCAATTCCAAGGGCTACCGTTTCCAGCATCAGCGCATCATTAAGTCCGTTGCCGATGGCCACCACTTGCCCTGCGCCAAGTTTATTAACAAAACCGGCTTTTTGTTGTTGCTGGTTCCCTTTGCCCAATATTGTTAAATTACAATTTACATTTTTTAAACTAACGGCTGCTTTTCCAAAGGTATCGGCAGTTACAACATAAACGGTAAGTTCTTCAGCCAGTCTGTTAATACGTTCTTCAACGCCGTCGATAAGGGTTCCGTCAACGGCAAGGGTCCCGTTGTAATCAAGTACCAAATAGGAAAGTGTTAACGAATTGTTTCCCGGAATATCAATTATCATTTTCTTTATTTTTTACAAATCTAACAGGATAATCGAAATTACTATCGGGCATTTACAAAAAAAGTTATTCCTTTGTAAATAGCATGGCAAAAGTAATCATTGCAATACACGGATTAAGGAACAAGCCTTCAAAAGAGATTTTGGAAAAATGGGGTATCTTGTCCATAAAGGAGGGGTTGCAGCGTTTAAGTATTGAGGTGGATTTACCAAAATTTGAGGTGGCTTACTGGGCAGATATCTTGTATGACAAACCGCTTTCGCCCAACGAAAAGAATAAAAAAAGCCCCTACTATTTAAGAGAAGATTATACGCCGGCTCGCAACATTAAAACGTTTACCGGTCATCCGTATCAACGAAAAGTATTTCTGGGTTTAAAAAAAATTATTTACGCAATATTTTTAAATCGCAACTATAAACTGAGGTTTTCATCTGTTTCGAAAAAATTTATTCACAATAACTTTAAAGATTTAGAGGTCTATTTTACAGATGGTTGCGATAATGAGTACACCGACGATTGCAAAAAACGAGATCAAATAAACGAAAGGTTGGTAAGAGCACTTAAAAAACACAAAAACGATGACATTTTTCTTGTGGCTCATTCCATGGGAAGCATCATTGCATTTGATGTGTTGAGTTTTATTGTTAATCATAATATTACCGTCAACACATTTGCCACCATTGGTTCACCTTTGGGTGCGCCTTTCGTAATCAGCAGAATAGCCAGGCTGTATAAATCAAAAAATCAAGGACATATTAAGTTGCAAACGCCTGAGTCAGTTACAAAACGATGGTATAATTTTTCTGATATAAATGACCCCATTGCTTTGGATTTTAAATTGTCTGACGACTTTTCGGCAAACAGCAAAGGAGTTAAGGTGAAAGATTTTATTGTGGAAAATACCTATAAAAAAAACGGATGGGCAAATCATCATAAGTCCATAGGATATTTAAGAACTCCCGAATTTGTAAAAACTTTAGTTGAGTTCATCAATGAAAAATAGAGTAGAAATATTATCACCGGGTTCTAACTGCTGGAAAACCAAAAAGATAATTAAATCGATGAAGCAGTTTTTCAAAGAAAAAAACATTGAAGCCGACTTTACAATTATAAGCAACGCCGATGAGTTTATAAAGTACCGAACCTGGATATTACCCACAATCATTATTAACGGTAAAATTGTTGCCCGTGGTTACAGGCCATCAAAAAACAAAATGTTAAACAGTGTGGAGCGGAGTTAATCGTGGCTTTTAAAAATTCAATCTCCCTGTAATCAAAAGAAATAACTATTTTTGCCGCCATGGAAAAAAAAGACATTGTACTGAGCGGAATACGCCCCACGGGCAACCTGCACCTTGGCAACTATTTTGGTGCGGTAAAGAATTTTATAAAAATGCAGGAAACCAACGAGTGTTTCTTTTTTATAGCTGATTATCACTCGTTAACAACACATCCCAAGCCGGGTGATTTACAGGGAAATGTACGTCAGGTTTTGGTGGAATACCTCGCTGCCGGCCTCGACCCTGAAAAAGCAACCATCTATTTGCAAAGCGACCTGCCTGAAACCGCCGAACTTTATCTGTTTTTAAACATGAATGCTTACCTTGGCGAGCTGGAGCGGGTAACTACCTTTAAGGAAAAAGCGCGCAAACAACCCGATAATGTTAACGCCGGACTGTTGACCTATCCAACCCTGATGGCTGCCGACATCCTTATCCATCGCTCGTCGTATGTGCCGGTGGGGAAAGACCAGGAGCAGCACCTCGAAATGAC
>JALVAQ010000455.1 GCA_027011095.1 Bacteroidales bacterium | reverse complement strand
CTATTGGTCACGTTGACCACGGTAAAACCACACTTACAGCTGCCATTACTCTTACCCTGCAAGATAAAGGTTTGGCAGAATTTAAGTCATTTGATTCAATCGACAACGCTCCTGAAGAAAAGGAGAGAGGTATTACAATTAATACTGCTCACGTTGAATATCAAACTGACAATCGTCACTACGCTCACGTTGACTGTCCCGGTCACGCTGACTACGTTAAAAACATGGTAACAGGTGCTGCCCAGATGGACGGTGCTATCCTTGTTGTAGCCGCAACCGACGGTCCCATGCCTCAAACCCGTGAGCACATCCTGCTTGCTCGTCAGGTAGGTGTACCTCGTTTGGTGGTTTTTATGAACAAAGTTGACATGGTTGACGATGAAGAACTCCTCGAGTTAGTTGAAATGGAAATTCGTGACCTTCTTTCGTTTTACGATTTTGACGGTGATGAAACCCCTATTATTCAGGGTTCGGCACTGGGTGCTTTGAACGGTGAAGAAAAATGGGTTGAAAAAATCTTTGAACTCATGGATGCCTGTGATACATGGATTCCATTGCCTGAGCGCGACGACCAAAAACCATTCCTGATGCCTATTGAGGACGTATTCTCAATTACAGGTCGTGGTACCGTTGCTACCGGTAGAATTGAAACAGGTGTTATCCACACCGGAGACCCCGTTGACATTATTGGTATGGGTGCTGAAAAACTCAAATCAGTTGTTACCGGAGTTGAAATGTTCCGTAAAATTCTTGATACAGGTATGGCTGGTGACAACGCCGGTTTATTGCTTCGCGGAATCGACAAAAACGAAATCCGTCGCGGTATGGTAATTGCAGCTCCCGGTTCGGTAACTCCTCACAAACACTTCAAAGCTGAGGTTTATATCCTGAAAAAAGAAGAAGGTGGCCGTCATACACCATTCCACAACAGATACCGTCCTCAGTTCTATTTTAGAACAACCGACGTTACCGGTGAAATTTTCATGCCGGAAGGTGTTGAAATGGTTATGCCTGGTGATAACCTTACCATTGAAGTACAACTGATTACCGAAATCGCCATGAATAAAGGTCTTCGTTTCGCTATCCGTGAAGGTGGACGTACTGTTGGTGCCGGTCAGGTAACAGAAATTATTGAATAATATTGCAATAATAATATAAGCAGTTAAAGGCGTTCCGTTTACGGAATGCCTTTGGCTTCTTACATTAACAAGCAAACACGGGAGTAGCTCAATTGGTAGAGTAGTGGTCTCCAAAACCATTGGTTGAGGGTTCGAGTCCTTCCTCCCGTGCAAATTTTTTATATTAGTAAAATGGCTAAATTTAGTATTTCGGCATACATTAAAGAGAGTTACGACGAATGGATGCATAAAGTATCATGGCCAACGTGGAGTGAGCTGCAGAACAGTGCAATCGTAGTATCCGTTGCTTCCCTTATAATCGCTTTGGTGGTTTATCTGATGGATATTTCATTCTCAACAGTCTTACAAAAGTTCTATACAATGTTTTAGGACTTTTTAAGGTTAGCATTGTTCTACCTTATTATATATTAACTGTTTATAACTAATTCAATTTCCCGCAATATGAGCGAACAGTCAGGAAGAAAATGGTACGTTGTCAGGGCTATTAGTGGCAAAGAAAAAAAGGTCAAAGAATACCTTGAGAACGAAATTAACCGATTGAATCTTCAGGATTATATTGCGCAAATTCTGATTCCTACGGAAAAGGTTTACCAAATCCGTAAAGGGAAAAAAATCAGCAAGGAGCGTAACTATTTTCCCGGGTATGTACTGGTTGAAGCGGAACTTACCGGTGAAATTCCTCACATTATTAAGAATATTCCCGATGTATTGGGATTTCTTGGTACCAGAGGAGAACCGGAACCTATCAGGCCTGCAGAAGTGAAACGAATCTTAGGAAAAGTTGACGAGCTGGCCGAACAAGGTGAAGAGGTAAATATTCCGTTTATCGTGGGAGAAACTGTTACCGTTGTTGACGGGCCTTTTAACAGTTTCAGTGGAATTATCGAAGAGATTGATCAGGAGAAGAAAAAACTGAGAGTGATGGTCAAGATCTTTGGTAGAAAAACACCCCTCGAACTTGGCTTTATGCAAGTGGAAAAAGAATAAACAATAGTTATAAACGTATTATCAATTTTAAACATTAAGTTTAAAATGGCAAAAGAAGTAAGTGGATTAATAAAATTACAGATTAGAGGAGGCGCCGCAAACCCTTCTCCACCGGTAGGACCAGCTTTGGGTGCTAAAGGTGTTAATATCATGGAATTTTGTAAACAGTTTAATGCTCGTACACAGGAGCAGGCCGGCAAGGTCATTCCTGTTATCATTACAGTTTACAAAGACAAATCCTTTGATTTTATCATCAAAACACCCCCGGTAGCCGTTCAGATTACAGAAGCCCTTAAATTAAAAAAAGGCTCTGCCGAACCAAACCGTGTTAAAGTAGGAACGCTAACCTGGGATCAGGTACGCACAATTGCTGAAGCAAAAATGAAAGACTTAAATGCTTTCACAGTTGAATCGGCAATGCGTATGGTAGCAGGTACAGCCCGGAGTATGGGGGTAAAGGTAAAAGGCGAATTTCCTGTAGTATCTGATTAACTAACACTCTAAAAAGAGGAGGAGAATTATGGCAAAATTGTCAAAAAAACACAAAGAAGCTTTGGCCAAATTCGACAAACAGAAAGTGTACTCCCTTGCAGAAGCTGTTAAACTTGTAAAAGAAATTACTTATACAAAATTTGATGCATCTGTTGATTTGAGTGTACGTTTGGGCGTTGACCCACGTAAAGCCAACCAAATGGTTAGAGGTTCAGTAACCTTGCCACACGGTACTGGTAAAGACGTGAAGGTTCTCGTGCTTTGTACACCCGATAAGGAAGAAGAGGCAAAAGCTGCCGGCGCTGACTATGTTGGATTGGACGAATACATCCAAAAAATTAAAGGCGGATGGACAGACGTTGACGTGGTAATAACCATGCCAAGTGTTATGCCTAAAGTTGGTGCGCTGGGTCGTATTTTGGGACCACGTGGCTTAATGCCTAATCCTAAAACCGGTACAGTTACCATGGACGTTGGTAAGGCCGTTGAGGCTGCTAAAGCTGGTAAAATCGACTTTAAAGTCGATAAATTTGGTATCATTCATTCAGCAGTAGGTAAAGTTAGTTTCGATGAAAAGAAATTAATTGAGAACATTACTGTTTTACTTGATACCATTCAAAAGCTTAAGCCTTCATCAGCTAAAGGAACTTATGTTAAAAGCATTTATCTTACCAGTACCATGAGCCCCGGAATCAAAGTTGATGACAAATCGGCTGAGTAATTGGTATAAAACAAAGTAAAACACTATGAGGAAAGAAGATAAAAAAGCGCTCATTGATTCAATGTCAGCTCAACTGGCCGAAACATCTAACTTGTATCTTACCGATGTTTCAGGTATGAATGCTGAAGATACCAGCGATCTCAGAAGAATGTGTTTCAAATATAACATCACTATGCGTGTTGTTAAAAACACCCTGCTGAGAAAAGCCATGGAAGCTGCCGACAGAGACTTTGATGAGCTATACGACGTTCTTAAGGAAAACACTGCAATCATGTTTACGGAAACAGGTAATGCGCCCGCTAAACTGATTAAAGAGTTCAGGAAGAGCAAAAAATCGGAAAGCCCTGTGTTGAAAGCTGCCTATATTGAGCAAATGACTTATATAGGTAACGATCAATTGGACTTTTTGGTTGCTATCAAATCCAGAGAAGAACTCATTGCAGATGTTATTGCTTTACTGCAATCGCCTGTTAAGAATGTACTTGGATCATTACAATCCGGTGGACAAAAACTTTCCGGAATTCTTGAAACTTTATCCGAAAAAAGCGAATAAAGTATATATAGATTGATAAATTATTTTTTGATTATATTTTTGAATTAAATTAACTTAAAACTAGAATAAAATGGCAGATTTGAAAGCATTTGCAGAACAATTGGTGAACTTAACTGTTAAAGAAGTTAACGAACTGGCTGAAATTTTGAAAGAAGAATACGGTATTGAACCTGCTGCTGCAGCTGTTGCTGTTGCAGGTCCTGCTGCCGCTGGTGCCGAAGAAGCTGAAGAACAAACAGCTTTTGACGTAATTTTAAAAGCTCCCGGTCAGTCGAAACTTGCCGTTGTTAAATTGGTTAAAGAATTAACCAGCCTCGGACTTAAAGAATCAAAAGAATTGGTTGATTCACACCCTTCAGCAATTAAAGAAGGTGTAACCAAAGATGAAGCTGAAGCACTGAAAACACAGCTCGAAGCAGCTGGTGCTGAAGTTGAGATCAAATAAGATTCTTATATAATTTTTTTAGGCTAACCTCTACCCCTTTTGGGGGGTAGAGGTTTGCGCCTATTTGTTCTTTAACATCTTTTCTTTCAATTTATACGTGGTGGTACTTGTCCACCAAAATTTGTTTTAACCTAAAAACTATAAGCCTTGGCTGAGATCAAAAACGAAAGAATCAGTTTCGCATCAATCAAAAACCAACTGCCTTATCCTGATTTTCTCGATATTCAGTTGCAATCATTTCAGGATTTTTTTCAACTGGAAACCAATCCGGATAACAGAAAAAATGAAGGCCTTTACAGGGTTTTTGCTGAAAACTTTCCCATTACCGATGCGCGAAATAATTTTGTACTGGAGTTTCTGGATTATTTTATCGATCCACCGCGCTATACCGCTGAAGAGTGTATAGAACGCGGCTTAACATACAGTGTGCCCCTTAAGGCAAAATTAAAACTTTATTGTACCGACCCCGAGCACGAAGATTTTGAAACCATCGTGCAGGATGTTTATTTGGGTATGATTCCTTATATGACACCCAAAGGAACATTTGTGGTTAACGGCGCCGAACGTGTTATTGTTTCGCAGTTGCACCGCTCACCCGGTGTGTTCTTCGGGCAAAACCGTCACGCCAACGGTACCATGCTCTATTCAGCCAGAATTATCCCTTTTAAAGGTTCCTGGATGGAGTTCTCAACAGACATTAACAACGTGATGTATGCTTACATCGATCGTAAGAAAAAAATGCCTGTTACCACTTTGTTGCGTGCCATCGGCTACGAAAGCGACAGAGACATTTTAGAAATATTTGATCTAGCCGACGAAATTAAAGTTAGTAAAGCCGGACTGAAACGTGTTATCGGACGTCGTTTGGCTGCCCGTGTTGTACGTTCCTGGTTTGAAGACTTTGTGGACGAAGAAACAGGCGAAGTTGTTACCATCGAAAGAAACGATGTTATCATCGAGCGCGAAACCATTCTGGAAACTGCACATATTGAGCAAATCATCGAAGCCGGAGTAAAAACTATCCTGTTGCATAAAGATGATGCCACTGCCAACGAATTTCAGATTGTTTTCAATACACTTCAAAAGGATACCACCAACTCCGAAAAGGAAGCTGTGGAATATATCTATTTCCAGTTGCGTAATGCGCTTCCTCCCGATGAAGAAACAGCCCGAGGTATCTTTGAAAAACTTTTCTTCTCCGAAAAAAGATACGACCTTGGCGAAGTTGGCCGCTATCGTATCAATAAAAAACTGGAGCTTAACACTCCCGAAGATGTTCGTGTACTTACCAAGGAAGATATTATCCTCATCATCACGCATCTTATTAAACTTGCCAACCAAAAAACATTGGTCGATGATATCGACCACCTTTCGAATCGTAGGGTAAGAACCGTTGGTGAGCAACTTTATTCGCAATTTGGTGTAGGGTTGGCACGTATGGCTCGTACCATTCGCGAAAGAATGAACGTTCGTGATAACGAGGTGTTCACACCTACCGACCTGATTAACGCCAAAACATTGTCGTCGGTTATTAATTCCTTTTTTGGAACTAACGCCCTTTCGCAGTTTATGGACCAAACCAACCCGTTGTCGGAAATTACGCATAAGCGTAGAATCTCAGCATTGGGACCGGGCGGTTTGTCGCGTGAAAGAGCCGGTTTTGAGGTTCGTGACGTTCACTATACACACTATGGAAGGCTTTGTACAATCGAAACTCCTGAGGGGCCAAACATTGGTCTTATCTCCTCGCTGTGTGTATATGCTAAAATTAATGATTTAGGTTTTATCGAAACCCCTTATCGTAAAGTGGAAACCGGTAAAATTGATTTTGCCCATCCTCCCATCTATTTAAGTGCCGAGGAGGAAGAAGATAAAATTATTGCCCAGGCAAATACGGTTGTTTCCGATGACGGACAATTTGTAAACGAAAAAGTAAAAGTTCGTTATCAGGCCGACTATCCTATCACACCACGCGAAGAGGTGGATATGATTGATATTGCGCCAAACCAGATTGCCTCCATTGCCGCTTCGTTGATTCCGTTTCTTGAACATGATGATGCCAACCGTGCTTTGATGGGATCGAACATGATGCGCCAGGCAGTACCTTTGCTTAACGCCGAAGCACCCATTGTTGGAACCGGCATCGAAAAATATGTTGCTCGCGATTCGCGCGTACTTATCAATGCCGAAGGCGATGGCGTGGTTGAATATGTTGATGCCGATAAAATTATTATCCGCTATAACCGCGATGAATTGGAAAGGCTGGTAAGCTTTGACGACGATTTGAAAACCTATTTCCTGACCAAATTCCAACGCACCAACCAAAACACCTCCATTAACCTTCGTCCCATTGTTCGTAAAGGCGACAAGGTTTCAAAAGGGCAGGTGCTTTGCGAAGGTTATGCTACCAACGATGGTGAGCTGGCTCTCGGACGTAACCTTAAAGTGGCTTTTATGCCCTGGAAAGGTTACAACTATGAGGATGCTATTGTAATTTCAGAGCGTATTATTAAAGATGATGTGTTTACATCGGTACACATCGAAGAATTTACTTTGGATGTTCGCGATACCAAACGAGGTATTGAAGAACTTACCAACGATATTCCAAATGTTAGTGCCGAAGCTACCAAAGATTTGGACGAAAACGGCCTTATCAGAGTAGGTGCCGAGGTTACTGACGGAGATATCCTGATAGGTAAAATTACTCCTAAAGGAGAAAGTGACCCTACCCCGGAAGAAAAACTGCTTCGTGCTATTTTTGGTGATAAAGCCGGTGATGTTAAAAATGCATCGCTCAAAGCACCACCATCCATGAAAGGGGTGGTTATTAGTAAACACCTTTTTTCAAGAGCAGCAAAAAATGCTATTTCCAAATCCAGGGAAAAGGAGATTATTGCTGCATTGGATACAGAATATGAAAAATATTTCAAGGATCTGAAAGCCAAGTTAATTGATAAACTAACCGTGCTGATTTCCAACAGAACATCACAGGGCGTTTACAATACATTTGGTGAAATGGTGGTTCCTCAAAAAACCAAGTTCACACAAAAAATCTTGCAGACCCTTGATTTTACCAATATCAATCCTGATAAATGGACTACCGATAAAGGTAAAAACGAACTGGTTAAAACCCTTATCAACAACTACAATATCAAGTATAAAGAGTTGATGGGCGTATTGAACCGTAAGAAATTTATTGCCACTGTTGGCGATGAGCTTCCAAATGGCATTGTACAGATGGCCAAAGTTTATATTGCCAAAAAGCGTAAGCTGAAAGTGGGTGATAAAATGGCCGGACGCCATGGTAACAAAGGTATTGTTTCACGTATTGTTCGCGAAGAAGATATGCCGTTCCTCGAAGACGGAACACCTGTTGACATTGTCCTCAATCCGTTGGGTGTACCTTCGCGAATGAACCTTGGCCAGATTTACGAAACCGTTCTCGGATGGGCAGGTAAAGAGCTGGGGCTGAAATTCGGTACTCCTATTTTTGACGGTGCCAATATCGATCAAATTAACGATTATATGAAACAAGCCGGACTACCTGAAAACGGAAGAGTTTATCTGTATGACGGTAGTACAGGCGAAAAATTTGATCAGCCGGCAACAGTCGGGTATATTTATATGCTGAAACTGCACCATCTTGTTGACGACAAAATGCATGCACGTTCAATTGGTCCATACTCGCTTATTACACAGCAACCCCTTGGTGGTAAAGCCCAGTTTGGGGGACAGCGTTTTGGTGAGATGGAGGTATGGGCACTCGAAGCATTTGGTGCTTCCAACATACTTCAGGAAATCCTTACCGTTAAGTCGGACGATGTAACCGGCCGTGCAAAGGCTTACGAAGCGATAGTCAAAGGCGAAAGCATGCCAACTCCTAATGTTCCCGAATCATTCAACGTATTGGTTCACGAATTAAGAGGACTTGGCCTTGAGCTTAACTTCGACTAGTTTTTAAATTTTTTTTGATAATAAAATAACTATCAATATATGGCTTTCAGAAAAGACAGCAAAATTCCAGGTAGCTTTAATAAGATTACTATCAGCCTTGCCTCACCCGAATCGATTTTGGAACGTTCGCACGGTGAAGTATTAAAGCCTGAAACCATAAATTACCGTACTTATAAACCCGAGCGCGACGGACTATTCTGTGAGCGTATTTTCGGGCCTGTAAAAGACTATGAATGTCATTGCGGTAAATATAAAAGAATCCGTTACAAAGGCATTGTTTGCGACCGTTGTGGTGTGGAAGTAACTGAGAAAAAGGTTCGCCGCGAACGCATGGGACACATCGAGCTTGTTGTTCCGGTTGTTCACATTTGGTTTGTACGTACCTTGCCAAATAAAATTGGTGCTTTGCTTGGTTTACCAACCAAAAAGCTTGAAACCATTATTTACTACGAACGCTATGTGGTAATTAATCCCGGTATCAAAGAAGCTGATGGTATTAAGCGGCTTGACTTCCTTTCGGAAGAAGAGTACCTTGATATTATGGAGGCATTGCCACCTGACAACCAGTATCTGCCCGATGATGACCCGAACAAGTTTGTTGCCAAGATGGGTGCCGAGGCTATTCACGATTTGTTACGTGATATCGACCTTGATAAAACTTCGTTTGAATTACGTCATAAGGCCAATACTGAAACATCGCAGCAACGTAAAGCCGACGCGTTACGACGTTTGCAGGTTTACGAAGCATTTCGCGATTCGAGAAAAAGACTTGAAAACCGCCCGGAATGGATGGTTGTTAAAATTGTACCCGTTATACCTCCCGAATTGAGGCCGTTGGTACCGTTGGATGGTGGGCGTTTTGCCACTTCCGACCTTAATGATTTGTACCGTAGGGTAATTATTCGTAACAACAGGTTAAAACGTCTTATCGAAATTAAAGCTCCCGATGTAATTATGCGTAACGAAAAACGTATGTTACAGGAAGCTGTTGATTCGTTATTTGACAACTCAAGGAAATCAAGCGCTGTTAAAACCGATTCAAACCGTCCGTTGAAATCACTTTCCGACAGTTTGAAAGGTAAACAAGGCCGTTTCCGTCAGAACCTGCTTGGTAAGCGTGTTGACTATTCGGGACGTTCGGTAATTATTGTAGGCCCCGAGCTTAAACTTAACGAGTGTGGCCTCCCCAAAGGAATGGCTGCCGAGTTGTTTAAACCGTTTATCATTCGTAAATTGCTGGAACGTGGCATTGTAAAAACCGTTAAATCGGCTAAAAAAATTGTTGAGCGAAAAGATGCCGTTGTTTGGGATATTCTTGAAAACATCCTAAAGGGACATCCGGTATTGCTTAACCGTGCTCCTACACTTCACCGTTTGGGTATTCAGGCTTTCCAGCCAAAACTGGTTGAAGGTAAAGCCATTCAGCTTCACCCGTTGGCCTGTACCGCGTTTAACGCTGACTTTGACGGTGACCAAATGGCTGTTCACGTTCCATTGGGAAATGCTGCTGTTTTGGAAGCCCAAATTTTAATGCTTGCATCGCATAATATTCTGAACCCTGCCAATGGTGCACCTATTACGGTTCCTTCGCAGGACATGGTTTTGGGGCTGTACTACATCACTAAAATCAGGAAAAGTTCCAAAGAACATCCTGTTAAAGGAGAAGGTATGAAATTCTATTCCCCTGAAGAGGTTATTATTGCATACAACGAAAAACGTGTTGACCTCCATGCAGCTATTCAGGTAAAAGTGAAAGTAAAAGAAGATGGTAAGCTGGTTGATAAACTTATTGATACATCGGTTGGCCGTGTTATCTTTAACGAAAAAGTTCCCCAAGAGTACGGCTATATTAACCAACTGTTAACCAAAAAAGCCCTTCGTGATATTATTAGCGAAATCTTAAAGGAAACAGGCAATGCCGTAACAGTTAGATTTCTTGACGATATTAAAGAGCTGGGTTATAAGATGGCCTTTAAAGGCGGACTTTCGTTTAACCTTGGTAACATAATTGTTCCAGAAATTAAGGAAGAGTTGGTAAAACAAGCCAATGAAGAAGTTGACGAAGTGATGTCGAACTACAACATGGGATTTATTACCAACAACGAACGTTACAACCAAATAATTGATATTTGGACACACACCAATGCCAAACTTACCAATATTGTAATGAAGGAGCTTGCTTCTGACGACCAGGGATTTAACCCTGTTTATATGATGCTTGATTCCGGTGCTCGTGGTTCCAAAGAGCAAATTCGTCAGTTATCAGGAATGAGGGGCTTGATGGCCAAACCTCAAAAATCAGGTGCTACCGGTGGTGAAATTATTGAAAACCCGATTCTGTCGAACTTTAAAGAAGGGCTGACCGTACTTGAGTATTTTATTTCAACACACGGTGCCCGTAAAGGTCTTGCCGATACCGCTCTTAAAACAGCTGATGCCGGTTACCTGACCCGTAGATTGGTTGACGTTGCTCAGGATGTAATTATTTCGGAAAAGGATTGTGGTACGCTTCGCGGACTTACCACCACTGCTTTAAAGAAAAATGAAGACATCGTTGAAACATTGTACGACCGTATTCTTGGCCGTGTAACTGTCCACGATATTTATCATCCGCATACCGGTGAATTAATTATTGAAGCCGGAGAAGAGATTACCGAAAAAATTGCGACCACTATTGAGGAAGCAGGTATCGAACAGGTTGAAATCCGTTCGGTATTAACCTGCGAATCGAAACATGGTGTTTGTGCCAAATGTTACGGGCGTAACCTCGCTTCAGGCCGTTTGGTTCAGCGTGGTGAAGCAGTTGGGGTTATTGCAGCCCAGTCGATTGGTGAGCCTGGTACGCAGTTAACACTTCGTACTTTCCACCAGGGGGGTACTGCTTCTAACGTTGCCGTTAATGCCCGTATTGTTGCCAAACACGATGGTGTATTGGAAATTGATGAGTTGCGTACGGTTGATTATAAAAAAGAGGACAAGAAATATCAAATTGTTATTGGCCGGTCAGCCGAAATGAGAATTGTTGACCCCGCAACGGGCATCGTTCTTACTTCAAGTAATCTGCCATATGCTTCCAACCTCTACTTTAAAAACGGTGCAAAGGTTAAAAAAGATGATTTGATTGCCGACTGGGATCCGTTTAATGCTGTTATTCTTTCGGAAGTTAATGGTAAAATCAGCTTTGAGAATATTGTTGAAGGACAATCGTATAGAGTTGAATCGGATGAACAGACCGGTTATCAGGAAAAGGTTATCATCGACTCAAAACAAAAATCGAAGAACCCGAATATTAAAATCCTTGCTAAGGACGGCAGTGTAATTAAAACCTATGACCTGCCTGTTGGAGCACACTTGTTGGCTGATGAAGGTGCTGAAATTAAGGCTGGTGACATTCTGGTAAAAATTCCGCGTGCCTTTGGTAAAGCAGGTGATATTACGGGTGGACTTCCAAGGGTTACCGAGCTGTTTGAAGCCCGTAATCCTTCCGACCCTGCTGTTGTTGCCGAAATTGACGGTGTTGTTACCTTTGGCAAGAAACTAAAACGTGGTAATCGTGAAGTAATCATTACCTCTAAAACAGGCGACGAAAAACGTTACCTTGTTTCTACCGCAAAACAAATTCTTGCACAGGAAAACGACTTTGTAAAATCGGGAACACCTCTTTCTGACGGAGCTATAACACCAAGTGATATACTTGCCATTAAAGGCCCCATGAAAGTTCAGGAATACATTGTTAACGAAGTTCAGGAAGTTTACCGTTTACAGGGCGTAAAAATCAACGACAAACACTTTGAAGTAATTGTTCGTCAGATGTTACGTAAAGTTCAGGTAGAAGATCCGGGTGACACCCGTTTCCTTGAAGGAGAACTTGTAAACAGAATTGATTTTCAGGAAGTAAATGATGAAATTTTCGGAATGAAAGTTATTGAAGATCCTGGTGAATCAGAGAATTTTAAAGAAGGAATGATTGTTTCGGCTCGAAAACTTCGCGATGAGAACTCGGTACTTAAACGTCGTGATAAAAAACAGGTTGTGGCTCGTGAGGCACGTCCTGCCACTGCACGTCAGGTACTTCAGGGAATTACCAGAGCATCGCTGCAAACCAAAAGCTGGATTTCAGCTGCATCGTTCCAGGAAACTACCAAAGTACTTACACAAGCTACTATTCAGGCTAAAGCCGATGAGCTTAATGGCTTGAAAGAGAACGTTATTGTAGGGCATAAAATACCTGCAGGAACAGGCTTGCGTGAGTATGAAGACATTATCGTAACCTCAAAGGAGGAATATGAAAAAATTCAGGCGAAAGCTTCTCTTGCTCCCGTAGAAGATGAAGAAAAAACAACTGAAGAAGATTAAATTAACCAAAAAGTAAAAGCGTTACCCTTATAAAAGGTAACGCTTTTTTTTTCTAATACTCATATCATGGAAAACAAACCCAACCAAAATAAAATAAACATCGAATTAAGTGAAGAAGTGGCAGAAGGCATCTATTCAAATCTTGCCGTTATCAGCCATTCACATTCCGAATTTATTATTGATTTTGTAAAACTTATGCCGGGTTCGCCCAAAGCAAAAGTTAAATCACGCATTATACTTACTCCTGAACATGCCAAACGTTTACAGAAGGCATTGCAGGATAATATTAACAAATTTGAAAAAATGCATGGACCCATTAAAGACCATGGAAATGATGGCTTTCCGCCGTTCTCGATGGGTGGGCCCATTGCGCAGGCTTAATATCAAAACTATGTTTTTAAAGCCCTTTTAGCGAAAGCTGAAAGGGCTTTTTGTTTGCTTTTATAAACATTTGCAAATGTGATTAAATGCTTTTCCTTGAAGATAAACTTAAAACTGACTTCTCCTTTCTTTATTCGTGCGAGAATGAGGTGTTTACCTGCTAAAAAAAACAGCAGAATTTAAGTTGCTCCTTTATTCACTCTCGATTGTTTTCCTGACATATTTTTAATGTGAAGCTTTAGCACAACAATAAAGTCAAGTGCAGAGTTGTTGTATTCATTATCCGTTTTGCCGTGCTGTTTCATTATACAATCAAGACCTTCCCTTTTCCCTGTTTTATTTGTAATGATTTCTATTTCTCCAACTCCAATTATTGAACGGTATTTTGTTGTCCATTTGCATGATAAGTCATCTTTGATAATCTCGTGCGAATGCTCTATTTCAAAACCGACATTGTTGTTTTTTCTAATTAAATCAAGTTTTCTTCCTTCAGGAGCACAATGGAAAAATAAACAGTCATCTTTATACCCGTAGTTCATAGGAACAATGTAGGGGTATTCATCATCAAAAAAGGCTATCCGGCATACTTCAGAATTACGTAATATTTCATGCAAAACTGCTTTGTCTGTTATTTCTTTGTTTTTCCTTCTCACACCTTATACTATTCATCACGGGTATCCCAATAGGTACCAAACTACCCCATCATATACTCTTTTTCTTCAAAGTTGATATTGTATTTTTCCAACTCGGTCAACACCGGCTCATAGATTTGCTTGGTTACCGGGAGGTTAACGCCTGTTAAATCAATTTTTCCGGTAAGTAACAATTTGGTGGTAATGGCAAGCGGAAGGCCAACAGTTACCGCCATGGCAGTCTTTTCCTGATTTTCGCCAATGTACGCCATTGCCGAAACAATCATTTTGTCTTCGTTACTTTTTGTAGTGTACTTAAACTCGTGCTGCATCACAATCATATCTTTGTCTTCTGGATCCATGGTCCACTTTTCTTCCAGAAGTTTTTGCAGTATTTGTGCCGGAGTTGCTTTTTTAAGGCCGATTTTACGGTCGTCAAAAATACCGAGCCATTTCAGTTTTTCAAAAACAACAGGGTCGGCAGCACTGGAGCAATAATCTTGTAGTTTAATTTCAACAGGAACATTCGGTTCGTACTTCATGTAAGCATTGATAAACTGCCGGTAAGTCATGTTTTCGGAGTCTTCAATAATGTAATCATCTTCGGTGAGGCCAAGGCGCACAAACACATTCCAGGCCTTGGCAAAACCAGGCTTTCTAACCGTTCCTCTATACAAAGAAGGGATATCATCAAGGCCATATATTTCACGATACTTTAACGAATCGCGGTTGGCATACACTTCAAAATCGCCAAACTGCAAAATTTTGCGGGTCATTACCCGGTCGAAAAGACGATGGTAGGGAATGTACTTATAGCGTCCGTTTAAAATAAATTGGGATACCCCCTGGCCGGCAACCACTACGTTACGGGGGTTCCAGGTAAATTTGTAATTCCACGGGTTGTTATCCGATTCGGGGGCAATCAATCCTCCGGTAAACGAATAAAAGGAGCTGAGCTTACCCCCTTCATCCTTTATCCGGTTAATAACTTTCATGGCCGACATGTGGTCGATGCCCGGGTCGAGGCCCAGCTCCATCAGAATTGGTACACCGGCCTTTTTAGCTTTTTCGTCGAGTGCTTTTATCTTGTCGGTGGCATACGAAGCCGTTAGCATCGGCTTTCGCAGATCGATACACTTTTCGGCAACCAAATGGTGTAATGAAGCCGGTAACATGGACACCACTACGTCGTGATTTGCTATGGTGTTCCAGCTTTCGAGGTCATCTGTAATATCAAAAATTTTGGCAGTACCTCTGGGGTTTCCATTAACTTTGCGACGTGCATTTTCTTCCGATATATCACCAACGGTAATTTGCCAGTCGTTTTCTTCTGCATTATCCAGCAGATATTCTATCAGAGAGATTGTTGACAATCCTGCTCCGATGATCAATATTTTTTTCATTACTTAAATAATTCGATGGTTTTAATAACCTTTCAGATGTTCTTTTAAATATTCAAAATCGGGGGTAAGTGCTCCCCGGTGTAAAATCATGGCACGTTTAAAAGGCGCCGGTACATTGAGTGTTTCAAAATCGCGATTGTAATCTGCCGCAGCAATGTCAGGTACAAAATCCACCAATGCATCGCTAAATGCGCGTGAAGATTCGCGGGGCAGTTCACTTGGTAAAATATCAACTGCCATTACCAAAACGCCTTCTCCTTTAAAGCCCATAACAGGTTCGTGGGTTAACGGGTTGTACACAAAAACGGGGTCTTCAATTTCGGTTCCTTTGTGTGTTATTTCTATAGAACCGTCGGGGTCGCAGGTAACATCGCCAATAACCGTCAGCTTGGGTGTGCCCTTTTTAAACAGGCCTTCCAGGTAGTCTTTGGTTACGATTCTAGGATAGCGGTCGTCCCAGTACATGCAATTCATAAGAATGCTTAGATGAGGGATATACTGTTCAAATTGGCCTTCAAATCTTTCGGGATGCTGATAGTATTCCTGTAATTCAAATGCCTTGCCCTCTTCCAGCGGTTTCGAAAGGTCCTCCTCTTTAAAAACAACCTGATACACTTTTTTATTTGATAAATCATTACGTTGCTCAAGAGTAAGCAGCTCTTTTGGAGAGACTTCCTCAACAGGCAACAACGAAAGGATTTCCTGTGCTCCTTTGGAAACATTGCCGTATCCGGTAATACCAACTACAAATGGCGACAGTTGTTCAGGCAGGCCTTCGGTTTTAATTTTTTCGCCAACCTGTGCAACAACCTGTTTGGCCTCTTCCAGTGAATTGTAAGTGTGAGTTTGATTGATGGCTGTAAAAGGTGTTTCAACGCCAAATTCTTTGTAGCGCATGCCTGCCGACCACAGCGAATTAATCATGCCTGCCAATCCGGCAAAGCGTCCAAAAAAGATAAGACGCTGTCCCTTTTCGTTGGTAATTTTTTCGTAGTCAATTAGGTTAATTTTCTTTTCCATCATGCGTTTTAGCAAGGGCATGTTGTACGATTGTCCTTTGATGGTGTGACTAAAAAAGATGTATGTTTTTTGAAACTCGAAAAAATCCATGGGCATCTCTTTAACGCCGAGAATTAAATCGGGTTCATTTAAATTATCTACCAGTTTAGCCCCGGCAGCTTCAAACTCTTCATCTTTAAAAACTCTTTTGGGTGAGCGCTGAACCTGAACTTCAATACCCTGTTCAACAAGCCTTTTAACATGCTCCGGCACCAAAGGTACCCGGCGTTCCATCACGTACTTATCTTCGTGTCTGATTCCAATTTTGTGCATAACTTACTTTTTCTGATTTTGAATGGCAAACTTAAAAAATAAAGTCGGGGGGTTGTTTAAAAACGGAAAAATAATTTGACAAAAAAGCAAGGTGTGGCCAACTATTTAAAGATGTATGTAAAGCCAAAGAAAAGGCCGATATTGAGCGTGGAATAATCCATATCATTACCTCTTAGTCCCTGTAATGCAGTATTATCTTCCGGATTATACCATTTAATATCGGTAAAGTTAATAAACTGTCTGTTGCTGTTATTTTGCCCGTAAGTTAGTTCTAACCCGGTGTTAATTTTCAGTTTATTTAAAAAAATAAAGTTGGCACCTCCCGAAAGATGGTATAAATCGGAAGAGACATACTGCTTAAAGATTGATTCGGAGTTATCTCTAATAAAGCTTTTTGGGATATTGTAGGAGTTAAAATCGGTTTTAAAACCAAACATAATTTCAAATTCCGGTTTAAGTTTTTTTAAGTATCCAAAACCTATGTTAAGAATTGGCTTGTTTCCATAATAGATTGTTGCTTTGGGAGAGTCGGTAACTACATCGGCAAACAAAGAATGACCTCTGGTAGGATCAATCATTTTATAGGGTTTTAACCCGGCAAAAAATTCAGTTGAAAAGTAAAATTGTTGCTTTTTTTCGGGCTGATAATGGGTAATACCAAATGATGCGGAAAAAGGGTCCTTAACCTGGCAATAAACATAGTCGGCAGCATACTGTTCAATAAAATTCGGTATGGGTTCACCCTGATTGTCAACAATGTTTAAGTAACTGTGCTCAAGCTTTAAATGAGCATAGCCCATGATTTTTACTGAAGGTGAAGTAAGGTTTAAGCCGAAGCTGGTGTTTTTTAATTTATATCTGAGGCCAATCTTAACCAACATTCTGATATCCCAAAAGTTAATCCAGTCGTAAGCCGACCATACTGATAAATCCTGACGATTAGCGAATTGAAGCTCGTTGCCTGATTGCTCCAGTACCGTTTGGCGGCGGTTTGTATAATACATATTTTTTAGACTACCCAACAATGAAAAGCCCATGTAAAGGTGATCATTTATCTGATATGAAGCGCCAAGCCCTGCCCAATAATCGCTATACGTGCCTCGGAGGTTAAACGATCCCGAGTAAGTGCCTGATGCTGCCAGTCCCAACTTTTTTGCCGATTCGGAGTAGGTGTCGTAAAGGTACAGGCTGTAAAAATCGCGACTAAAAACAGCCATCTGCCAGCTAATCTTAGGGTGTTTTTTTGGGCGTAATATCAATGATGCAAAACGCGGTTCTACTTTAAAAACAGGATTTGAAACAGTCCGCTCATCGCCAAAGGCATTGTCATATTTTTCGTATTGCAATTTAAAAAGGCTCGAATTAAATGCGATATTACTCTCTTTTATTTCGGCAATGTTGGCAGGGTTATAATAAATGGAGGTAATATTTGAACCGCCACCTACAACAGCACCTCCCAGTAATGAAGCTTCGGAGTTAAAGCTGTTAGACCAATAGTTGGCAGGCTGCGCAAACAGCGTAACACCACCTAATAACATGACAAATACAAGTAAATAACGCTTAGTAAAAGTTTCCTTCATTCATTCCGGTTTTAAAAAACAAAGCTAAGAAAGTTTTGATTGATTCGGCTTTCTAAAAAAATTGGGTTTGATTGGTGATGATATGTTTATCTCTTAATTGTGGGGTCTAACAGGCCTGCATATTTTGAACGGTTTAAGGATTTACTCACCTCAGATTGACTAATACACGGCGCTTCGGCCATTGGTTGCTGCATTCAGGATTGTTTGCCATATGTCACTATTTTTAATAAAATGACAATGTCAACCGGACTCATAATTCGTTGTTTCTGATGCATGATATTCCATATTCGAATATACTACAATAG
>JALVAQ010000454.1 GCA_027011095.1 Bacteroidales bacterium | reverse complement strand
AAATGGGAATGGCAACCAAAGCCAGCGGCCAGCCAACAATAGACCACATGGTGGTAAGGCGGGCATCTTCGCCGGGTTTCACGCCTTCAACCACACAGGATGAAGAGCTGCCTCTTCTGGGAATAAAATCTTCGAACCAAACAAACTTTTTATGATGCTCAGGGATGTTTTTGTATTCCCACAGGTTGTCTTTGGTTAAGGAGTTGGTAAGGTTTCTCGACAGCCCCTGCAAAATATCTTCGGCAACAATACCGCCGCTTTTAACAGCCATATCCAATACATTATTGGCAGTAACATACCGTATGTAGCCGGCTCCGTTTTTGGGTGTGCCGCTAAATGAATAGTTTGACCTCACAATATATCCCATAGGTGCAGTTGATGGGTCGTTGGCATCAAATTTTACAACTTTGAAATTGCTTAGCTCAAAATAGGCTGCCCCTCCGTTTCCGTCGATAACGCCAAAATTGGCTTCAAGGCGGGTGGGCTTTGGCATGTCGTTTAACATCTTTTCAAAGTCGTCAATGGTGGCGCAGGTTTGCAATGCTTGTTTCATAACCCTGCCTTCCAGGCCCGACTGTTTAATGGTATCGTTGTTGAGGTTGTAACTTGCTGAGTTCATAATGGCAAATCCGGTGCTGTTGTAACCAATCCAAATACTTTTTCCGGTTTTGTCTTTTGAGTTCACCAATCCGGCATAATCGTATCTGCCATCGTGGAATACCATAATTTTATTGTTAACTGCCCAGGTATCACGATTTTTCCAAAGCAAAGGGCGCCCGTCGCGGGTATATTTTCCTGATATTACAGCCGTGGTGCAGGCATACGATCCGGTTATTGATACGATTGCCAACAGGGCAAATAGAAATATTTTTTTCATCTGTTTAAATTTCATAATTTGTTAATAACAAAGCAATTCCAAAATTCATGGTAGTTTCATCTGCTAATTATTTTGTAAAAATATTTAAGAATTAATTTTCTTATCATCGGATTACGCGGATTACACGGATTTTAGTTTTTCGCTTGCGAAAAACATCCGCTAAACCCCTGCCTTTGCCGGCAGGCATTTAATTCGATGATGGAATTTCCTCTATTAATCATTTTTTTTGTCAAACTTATCACGGGGTTTCCCGATAGCTATCGGGAAACCCCGTGTTATTAATATTACGTCCCTCCGGGACTTTAATCCATCACTGAATTAATTCGTTAAGGTTGTGTCATTCATTGTAAACCAACTAATTTTTATTAGGGAACCATCCTCCGTTGGAGGTGTTTATACCATCGGCATTTTCAACGCCGCCAAAGGTGTAAAGCGGCATATTCATCACCATCAGCTCTTTAGCGGGAATCGGGAAATGTAACGGGGTTCCGGGCTGTAGCATGTCTCTGCGACGCATGTCGAAAAAGGCAATACCAAATCCGGTTTGGATTAACTCAATGTCACGCTCGTAAAAAATAGCCTTTAAAAGGTTTTTGATATTGGTATTTGAACTAAGCGGTGGCAACAATCCCCGTTGGGTGCGGCTGCCATTGTTGACAAT
>JALVAQ010000453.1 GCA_027011095.1 Bacteroidales bacterium | reverse complement strand
CTATAGGAATAATATTAGCATCGGAAAAAGATGATATATTTGTAGAATATGCAACAGCCAGTGTTAATAATAAGCTTGCCATAGGTGAATATCAATTGTATTTACCTGATAAAAAGGTATTAAAAGAGAAATTAAGAGAAATTATTGATGAATAAATAGCAATATCACTGAAATAAAATCATCTATTATGGGCAAAAACGATTACAATTTAAACCGCAGGCAGTTCCTGAAATCGGGAGCTATTGCCGTGGGTGCTCTGGCGGCTGTTGGCGCCGGGGTGGGTTATCTGCAAAAAGTTACTGCCGAGAGCAGAATCAATCAGAAATTTCTTCGACCGCCCGGAGCGATAGATGAGTCCACATTTATTTACGGTTGTATTAAATGTGGACTGTGTGTTCAAATTTGTCCCATTCAGGCTATTAAACTGGCAGGAATAAAGGACGGACTTGCTTACGGCACACCTTATATTGATGTGCGGGAACAGGCCTGTGACTTTTCCTGCGACTCGATGCAGTGTGTCGAAACCTGCCCAACAGCGGTGTTAAACTTTGTTCAGTTTAAGGATGTGGGCGAAAAAGCCATTGAAGAGTACGATGCAACGCACAAACGTGACGAAAACTACAATCCTTTTCCCGTACAAATTCATGCCATGAAAAGTATTGTAAAAATGGGAGTGGCAAAGCTCAAACCCGAATCATGCCTTGCTTTTCAGGGAAAGGGGTTTAAAGGCTCACCCCGTGGCAGCGGTTTTAAAGGTGTCAACCGTTCACCCTATTCGGGTGATTTAAAAGCTACCCCCGTGCATGATAAAGTTTATGATGAAAAAATTTGTGACATCTGTGTAAAAGAGTGCCCCATTGGCGATACGGCCATTGTTATGGCTGATGCCGGAAGTGGTAAAATGGTACCCGAAGTGTTGGATGGCTGCACCGGCTGCGGCGTGTGTGTGATGGTTTGCCCCACAGGGGAGCCTAGTATTATTGTTGAACCTGTAAAATCGTAAAGTTATGTTTGGAAAAAATAATAAAACACCGCTTCCCGCTAAAAAGAAAGAAGATATCCCTTACATAAAAGAGGGTATTAGTTTTAAGGACTGGAAAGCAAAAAACGGCAGCGGCCATAAGTGGCGGACAATCAGGTGGTCGGTATTAATCGGAATTAACCTGTTGTTTATTCTCTCGTTTATGTTCGATTTGTCGCTGCTCGAAGGGTCGCTTAGCGGATCGAGGTTGTTCGGCTTTTATTTAATGGATCCGTTCAACTCGTTGCAAATGCTGATAATTTCGGCCTATACGGGGCATATCAAGTTTTTAACCATGAACTTTGTAATTGGGTTCCTTACTATTTTTATTTTCTATTTTTTAATGGGAGGCCGAACCTTTTGTTCGTGGATATGTCCTTATCACTTTTTGGCCGAGTGGGGCGAAAAACTGCACAACTATCTGGTAAAAAAGAAAAAAATAAAAGAACATACTTACAACATCTATTTGCGTTATGTGTTTTGGGTTGGATTTTTGATTTTAGCATTTGTTACGCAACAGTTGGTATTTGAAGATGTTAACCCGATAGGTATTTTGTCGCGTGCCATGATTTACGGCCCCGGGCTGATACTGCTTTGGATATTGGCATTAATTACTTTCGAGATAGTTTACAGCAAGCGTTTTTGGTGCAGGTATGTTTGCCCGGTAGGAGCAACCTGGAGTATGGTGGGAAAGGCGACGCCATTTGGTGTTAAGTTTGAGCTGGATAAATGTGCCCACTGCCTCGATTGCCAAAAAGTTTGTTTGGTTCCTCATGAATTGTGGTTTGTTGAAAAAGGAAAGGCTACCGATAAACGGCATGATGTGGGTTCCGACTGTACACGTTGCGGGCTTTGTATTGATGCCTGCCCGGGGAATGCATTAAGTTATACAATTAAAGGATGGGATAGAATATTATGATAGAACCAGTGGGAAAAAAGCCCATTATCAGGGCTGTGGGATTGAGCAAATCGTTTAAAAAGCAGGAGGTGTTAAAAAGCCTTTCGGTCGATTTTAACGAAGGCGACCGTATTGCGCTTATCGGGCAGAATGGGGCAGGAAAAACAACTTTAATACGTTGTATTTTAGGTCAATATGTTTATGACGGGGAGCTGTCGGTATTGGGTAAAAATCCACGTAAAGAGCGTATTAATGTTTTAAAAGAAGTGGGGTTTGTGCCTCAGATTCCCCCTCCGTTAAAAATTACCGTTAAGGAGATGCTGGCATTCTTTTCAGGCCTTTGTAATGTGCCTGTCGATAGTTTTGTTTCCATAGCCGAACGTCTTGGCTTGAAAATTAAGGAGAGCCTTTCCAAACCTTTTGTGGCGCTTTCGGGAGGGATGAAGCAAAAGCTGTTGGTATCGTTTGCCTTGGGAAAACAACCTGAAATTTTACTTATGGATGAACCATCAGCAAACCTTGACCCCGCTGCCCGCGAGATTTTTTTTAATTACCTGTCGGAGTATAACAAAGAGGCTCTTTTAATATTAAGCAGCCATCGAATGGCCGAAATAGAAGGACTTGTCAATCGTGTGGTTGAAATGGACTTCGGTAATATAATTGTTGATAAAATTACAAAATAACAAACCAATGAAAAAATTAGTAATTGTTGCATTTTCAGCAATCGCTTTATTGATGATTTCATGCAGTCATCAACCCGATTTTACACCGCGTGTTATTCATTATCAACGCGATATATGTGCGCAATGTTTGATGGGTATTGCCGACAGTTTGTGGGCGGTACAAGCCATTAACTCGCAAAATGATGTGCTTTGGTTCGATGATATAGGCTGTTTGGAAGAGTATATGAAAACGCCAAACTGGCAAAAATTTGTAAACAATCAAAAAGTTAAAATCTGGGTTGGAAATACCGATGGTGGCGGCTGGATTGATGCTGAAAAAGCATATTACAACTTCGGGAAACATACGCCCATGGGATATGGCTACAGTGCTGTTCCCAATGCAAACGATTCCACGTTTACCTTTCAACAGGTATTAAAGCGTATTGCTCAGGGAAAGACCATGCGCGAACAGTTTTTAAAGGAACATAAAATGATGGGTAAATAAATATTATAACATGTCAGGAAAAGGATTTTTAGCTATTTTAAAATTAGATTTGTTTCAAACGCTTCGCACACGGGGCTTCTGGCTTTACAGCGTGTTGTTTGGAGGATTTGTGGCTTATATGTTTATGTCGGGAATTACCGAGTCGCAAATAATCGGGTTTGTGGGGCTGGGGCGCCTGTTGGTAACCTTTATGCAGGTGTGTATTGTAATTATCCCCATCTATGTGTTAATCACTGTGGTGCGTTCCATTGTGGGTGATAAGGAGAGCAACGTTATGGAGTATATGCTTTCGTTGCCGGTATCGTTTAACAGCTTTTTTTGGGGTAAACTTTTTGCCAAGTTTATTGTAATTTATACCCCGTTGTTACTTTCTCTAATTCTTTCAATTGTCTGGGGTTCCTTTTTGGAGTTAAATGTGCCGTGGCAGTTTTTCTGGCTTTACAGTGCTTTGCTGGCAGCCATGGTATTTTGTTTTTTGGGTATCGGAATGTATATTTCGGTATATACCCGTTCCCAGGAGCTTGCAGTAAGCAGCGCCTTTGTTATTTGGCTTGTGTTGGTGGCCTTTTTGGATTTGCTGCTCATGGGTATGATGTTGAAACTCCGGATGGACCCCGATTTGGTAATTAGCCTCGGAATGATAAATCCGTTACAGGTTTTCAGGGTAGGGGTGCTTGTGCTTTTCGACCCTAAATTAACCACCATGGGGCCTGTGGCTTACTATATTTTGGATACCGTTAGCCGAAAGGCTTTCATTGCTTTTGCCGTGGGATATCCTATTTTTCTCGGTTATCTGTTTGCAGCCCTCGGTGCACGCAGGTTTAGAAGAAAAGATATGATATAACCTGGTAATGAAACAAAATTTAACATGAAAAAAAGCATATTAATCCTCTTATCATTACTAATGACGATTGTGCACTGTTCCTATGCACAAAACGCGCAATGGATTAACTACACCAATGGAAAACACATTAATACTTTAGTGAATGAGAGCAATTTGATGTGGATAGGTACAACAGGAGGCCTCGTTAGAACTGACATTTCTACGAATGTTTCAACTTTTTATAACAGGTCAAATTCTGATATACCAAATAACAATGTACAAGCACTGGTAATTGACAGTAACGGTACAAAGTGGATGGGAACCTTTGGAGGTGGTTTGGCAGCATTCGACGGAAGCAACTGGACAGTTTACGATACATCCAACTCCGGTTTACCTGATAACATAATATATTCTTTAGCTATAGAAGAGGACGGAACACTTTGGATTGGTACCGGTGAAGGTCTTGCTGTTTTTGATGGTACTAATTGGGCTGTTTATAATATGTCAAATTCAGATTTACCGGGTAATTATGTTTACTCCATTGCCATAGAGGATAGTGTAACAAAATGGATTGGAACCTGGCTCGGTGGCTTAGCAAGCTTTGATGGCAACAACTGGACAATATACAATTCCAATAATTCAGGATTACCCGATGATGATGTATGGTCAATAACAATTGATGAATCCAATACTAAATGGATTGGGACATCAGTTGGTGGCCTGGCAACCTTCGATGGAGTGAACTGGACAGTTTACAATTATACAAACTCCGGTTTGCCAAATAATTACATCACTGCAATTTTAATTGATTCGAATGGCACAAAGTGGATTGGAACCGGAAATGGTGGCTTGGCAACTTTTGATGGAACCAGCTGGACAGTTTACGACACCATAAATTCCGGAATCCCGGATGACTATGTATTAGCATTAGCAATTGACGAAATCGGAACAAATTGGATAGGAACTGTAAATGGATTGGCAACATTTGATGGAACTGATTGGGTATTTCGCAATACATCAAACTCAGAATTACCAACTAATTATACTTGCTCATTGGCTATCGACAACGAAGGAACAAAGTGGATTGGAACCCAGAAAGGGTTGGCTTCTTTTGATGGAAGTAACTGGACAATTTTCAATACATTTAACTCCGGATTACCAGACAATAATATTAATTCAATTGCTTTAGATAAGGATAATAATTTATGGATGGGTGTTGGTGATTCTTATGATGTTGGCGGTCTGGTATTTTTTGATAAAAACAATTGGACTGTTTACACACCCTATAATTCCGGTTTGCCCGGCGAATATGTTTACTCGGTTGCTGTTGATGATGATGACACAAAATGGATTGGAACCACAACAGGTGGCTTAGCTGAGTTTGATGGTTCAAACTGGACAATATATAATATAGACAATTCAGATATCCCGGGTAATTTTGTGATTTCCATAGCCATAGAAGGAAGCTCCAAAAAATGGATTGGCACCTGGCGTAATGGGCTTGCATCCTTTGACGGAACAAACTGGACTGTATATGATACTTCTAATTCCGGTTTACCCGACAATACAATATGGTCATTAGCAATAGACAATGAAGGAACAAAATGGATTGGGACAGAGAATGGGCTTGCATCTTTTGACGGCACCAACTGGACTGTGTACAACTCTTCAAATTCATCTTTACCGGGAAATTTCATTAAATCAATAACAATAGACTCAAACAATATTAAGTGGTTTGGAACCGGAGATTATTATGATGGAGGCGGTCTGGTATCCTTTGATGGCGCTAACTGGACTATTTACAACACCTCAAATTCAGGTTTACCCAAAGATTATGTCAACTCATTAGTAACCGATAACAATAACACAAAGTGGATTGGAACATGGAGTGGACTGGCAGCTTTCAATGAAAACGGAATTCCTTTATGGACGAATCAATACTCCTTAAATA